>VHBA01000004.1 GCA_016872175.1 Sphingomonadales bacterium
ACCGATACATTCAGGAAGAATGTGTTTGTGGGTCCTGATATCATTGTTTGGATACCGGATGTGTTCACCCCGGATGGCGCAGGCCCCGGCAAGAACAACACATTCAATGTGACGGCCAGCAACTTCAAGGGAATAACTGTAACAGTTTACAACCGATGGGGAGAAAAGATGTTTCAAACCAATGATATAAATAAAGGATGGGACGGCATGGCAAATGGACAGGAATGTCAGTCAGGAGTTTATGTCTACCATGTAGAGGTGATATCCTATGAAGACAAGGTCTATAAATTTGATGGAACAATAACCTTACTTCGATAAATTTAATTTCATAATAAAAAAGGCTGCTATAAAGCAGCCTTTTTTATTATGAGTAAATTTAAATACCCAGCGATTTTGCCTCTTGAAACAAATGATCAGGGTTAATGGGCACAACCCCTGTGTGTTCGCAAACAAGGCCACCTGCAAGATTGCTAAGTTCGGCCAGACGCTTAAGTGACGTTTTCATGGCAAGGCACATGGCGGCTACGCTAATAACGGTGTCACCCGCTCCGCTTACATCAGCAATATCCCGAACATGCGCGGGAAGCCGATGGGTTTCAATACTACTATGAATAAATACTCCATGTTCGCTAAGCGTCAATAAAGAAATCTCATTTTCAAGCTTCTCTTCAAGTTTGACAACTGCATTAACAAGTGAGTTTTCATCAGCAGGATTTATATCCAGCCCCATACCTTCCTTTATTTCTTTTAGATTGGGTTTGAAGAGGGTACAGCCTTTGTATGCGTCAAAATTCTGTTTTTTAGGATCAACAACCACAGGAACACCAGCCTTTTTGGCCTTGGCAATGAGTTGTGGGATATTAATACCATGAAGTACACCTTTGTTGTAATCTTCCATAATTACCACATCCGCTTGTTCAAGTTCGCGGTTGTAATGTTCTTCCAGGTAATACGTGTCAAGTGTATCCAGATCAGAAGTTATTTCATGATCTATGCGAACAATTTGTTTGTTATTGCCGATGATGCGTGTCTTAGTTGTGGTTTTACGTTTTTGGCTATAAACAATAGCCCTGTCTGTTAAACCTGCTTTTTTAATAAGTTCACGCAGATCGTCGGCTTCAGCATCTTTTCCGATTACTGAGCACAAAATGGGAGTTCCACCCATAGCACGCACATTGAGTGCAACATTACCGGCACCTCCTAATCGTGCATCAAAATTGTCTGCATCTACAACAGGGACGGGTGCCTCAGGCGACATGCGGTTTACACGGCCAAAAATGTATTTATCGACCATTACATCGCCCACTATAAGTACTTTCAATCCTTGAAACCCTGAAAATAGCTGATCTAGTTCCTGACTCATTTATGTTGCAAAGTTACGTGGGTTTGTGTCAAATTATCTTCGCAAAGGCGTCTTTCAGGCGAGCAATCGCCTTTTCAATAGTTTCTATATCTGTGGCGTAAGAAATTCTTATACATTCAGGCATCCCGAAAGCAGTGCCGCTTACACAAGCAATTCCTGCATCATTCAACAAATAAAAGCAGAGCTTTTCGGCTGAATCTATTTTTTCATCACCTGCCGATTTTCCCAAATAATAAGATACGTCCGGAAATACATAAAACGCACCGTCAGGAATATCAAATTTAAGCCCGGGTATAGATTTGAGTAGTTCCAATATTCTATTTCGTCTTCCCAGGAAAGCTTTTCTCATGTCTTCAACAGGTTGCTGATTACCTTCAAGCGCAGCAATACCCGCCATCTGAGATATGCTATTTGTGCCACTTGTGAACAACCCCTGCATTTTTTCACAGGCAGTTACCAACCATGCAGGCCCTGCCAAATAACCAATTCTCCAGCCGGTCATAGCGTAGCCTTTGGCCAAGCCATTAACTACGGCAGTGCGTTCGCGCATACCAGGGAAGGAGGCAATACTTACATGTGGCCCACAATAATTAATTTTTTCATATATCTCATCGCTGATTACAAACACATGGGGATGTTTTTGCAGCACTTCTGCAATAGCCTTCAGTTCCTCATGGCTAAAAACCGCTCCGCTTGGATTGCAAGGTGATGAAAATATCAGAAGTTTGGTGCGTGATGTAATAGCCTTGTCTAGTTGCTCAGCGGTAAACTTGAATTTTTGTTCTACGCCTGCCCTAATAAACATACTTTTACCTCCCGCATAGCTTACCATACTTGGGTAGCTTACCCAAAATGGTGCAGGAATTATTACTTCATCACCAGGATTAATAATGCTAAGCACTGCATTAATAATACTGTGTTTGGCGCCATTGCTAACGATAATGTCAGAAGGTTTGTATTCGAGTTCATTTTCATTTTTTAACTTTCGGCAAATGGCTTCTCGGAAAGGCAACAAACCTGTAACAGGCGGATAATGTGTGTAGCCGGCTTCCATCGCAGCGGTGGCTGCCTGGCAAATGTGCTCCGGTGTATTAAAGTCAGGCTCTCCAATACTCATACTGATTATATCCTTGCCCTGCTCTTTAAGTTCTCTGGCACGCTTGGTCATGGCAAGAGTTTCCGATTCAATTATTTCTGAAATTCTGTTGCTTGCGCTAAACATAAGTTTTGATAACGCAATATTACCAAATCAAAGGCAAATAATCTCTTATTGCAAATACTTTAAAGCAATACATGTAACGTAAATCCTATTTTTGCAGTGCTATGAAAGTTATGTTTGTTGCCAATCGTGTGCCTTATCCACCGTACCGGGGCGACAAGCTTAAAATTTGGAATTTGGCAAAAAGGCTATCTAAACATCACGAACTCCACCTTTACACAATAGCTCAGGAGAAGGAAGAACTGCAGCATTTAGAAATACTTAAAACGGTATTCAAAGAAGTTCATATCGTTTATTTACCCAAATGGAAAAGTGTACTTAATTCAGCCTTTGCTGTATTTGGTAAAACTCCCTTTCAGGTTGCATTTTTCCTTTCCCTTTCATTTGCTAAAATACTTAACCAAGTATTGCAAAAAGATGAATTTGATGCTATCCACATTCAGCATATTCGAATGAGCCGTTATTTCAAGAATTTGCCCAAAAACAATACAGTGCTTGATTTGCCTGATGCTTTTAGTTTGTATTGGAAAAGAAGAACAGACAGAGCTAGATGGCCATGGTTAAGATGGTTTGCGGCGGTAGAACAAAAAAGGTTGCTTAGAATGGAAGGTTCCTTTTTGAAGGAATTTCCCCTTACATTGGTTTGCAGTGAAGAAGATAAACAATACCTGTCAGAATTTACAAATGCTAATATTCAGGTGCTGCCGAATGGGGTAGATACAGATGTTTTTTACCCAAGGGAAACTATACATCATGAGCCTTACCGTTTATTGTTTACCGGCAATATGGATTATGCCCCAAACGTAGATGCTGTTGAATATTTCTGTGCTGAAATTCTACCTCGTATCGAAATAGGACATCCTGATGTGAAATTTGTGATTGCAGGGCAACGACCAGTAAAACGTGTATTGGATCTCGCTTCTGATAATGTTTTGGTTACTGGTTTTGTAAAAGATCTTTCAGAGGAATATGCCAAAGCCGCCGTGGTGGTTGCTCCGCTTAGGTTTGGTGCCGGCACACAGAATAAAGTACTTGAAGCCCTTGCAATGGGTGTGCCTGTTGTATGCACGCAGGTTGGCTTTAAAGGACTCGGAATACAAAATGGAGAAGGGGCTTACATGGCTCAAAATACGGATGAATTTGCAGCAGAAGTAAACAGACTTCTTGATTCAGAAGAAAACCGTAAGATGATGGCAGGAAAGGGAATACAAAAAATTGTCACTACCTTTGGGTGGGATGCTGTAGCTGCAAAACTGCTGTCGTATTTCGAAACTGTAAAAAAGTAATCCGCATGAAAAAAAATGTTTTAGTAACTATTGTTTCTTCAATATGCAGTTTTTTGGCAGCACAAAGCCAGTCTCAGCTTTTGTTTCCGGATTTTCATAATGGTGCTGTTACTGCAATGGATATAAGCAGAAATAACAAATGGTTACTAACCGGCGGAGCGGATGGCCGGGCAATGATTACTGAAGTTGAAAACCGTTTATTAATAAGACAATTCAGAGGCCACAACGACGCAATTACAGGGGTCTCTTTCGCTGCTAAAGACAGCAGGGTGATTACGAGTTCATTCGATGGGAAACTGGTGATTTGGGAGTCTAAGTCAGGCACACAGAAAAGAAGCTGGAATGCTTTCAGTGGAGCTATTGATCCACAAAAAAAATGGAGCCGAAATCCACTTTTTCCACCTTTTTGTTTGGATAGCGCAAAAAGCAAAATGGTGTTTTATTCACCGCAATCTTACGGGAAGACAGAAACTAATTTGCCGGGCAAAAATCTTAAACTATGTTTTTACGATTTTAATGCAGACAGTGTTTTGTGGAGTATGCCGGTAAATGGATGTGATTTGGAAGGACGTCCGTTTACCCTCAGTAATTCAGGGGTCTGGTTGTTGTTGACCGATTACAAAAGAAATACGGGAACAGGCGATATGGAGCCATTCATTCGCCTTATTTACACGGCTGACACTGCCCTTCAATACAAGTGGTGGGGGAATGAAGCTGCATTTGATGGCAATAATGTTGTAGTTTGCAACGGTCACAACATACTGCGGTTTAACCCTTCCCATGAAACAGCAGTTGTCAGGAACTTGAATGGTGGTTATGGCTATTACAAACAATTTTCAGGTTCCGGTTATTTGCTGATGCAGTGCATGCAACAAAAAGAGGCTGGCAATATTGCTGCACGCAATTTTAATGTTAAAAACCCTTTTCAACCTACATCAGATTCCATTCTGTATTATCTTACAGGAAGCCGTGAAATGAAATTGCCATATTGGCGCATGACAGATTTAAAAAACCAGCAAACTTTCACCCTGCGCATCCAAAATGATTCCGGCGCATCATGGCAGCCGGTTTACCGTTTGAATGAATCATTATCAAACTACGGCTTGGTAGCTTTCACAAAGGGAAATGAAAAATTCGCCTTTGTCGAAATTAGCACCGGCAATACAGTGGTGCTGAAATTTTTTCCCGGTAAGTCTTACCCTAAAACAATTATACCATCGAAAAACAGCGCCGGAAAATGGTTGGTTTCAATTGAACATGAGCCGTCTAACAAACATGAATTTGCCTTGTATGAATTGACCTTGGACTTTTCAGCCGGCGCTTACTCATTATCTGAATTTATTTCTTCTCCTATATTAAATCAATCTTTATCGGCAGAAGATGATAATCAAATTCTTGCTGATCTCATTATTTTTCCTAACGGCAATCGTGTTCTCTCCTCAGATAAAAAGGGGGGAATTATAATTTCAGACTACAGCAATGGTCTGATTAAAGAGAAGGCTGCACTGCTACCTGATAGTAAAGCTTCATTGGGTCCTGCCGCTGTAAACGCTACAGGCTCACTTATTCGTTGTTTTAACAGTGAATACAACATCTATACTTTTTCATCTAAAGCAGGAGAGTTGAAGACTGCAAAGAAAGCAGAATTGTGGCGCCTTTTACCCGATCAAACCTTGTTCAATAGAAACATAGTATGTTATGATGCTGACAGTATCTGGAAAGTTGAATATTCAGCCGGTAAAGCATTGGTCACTAATCAAAAGACAAAAACCTACTCTCTGATTTATACGGGTGAAACAGGAATGGCCGATTTTCAGGTGGTGAATAATAAGTTTCTTTTTGGAATGGCCACAGATGGCGGACTAAGGGCTTTTTCTTTGGATTCAAGACAACTGCTCTTTACACAATATCTTTTCAAAAATGGGGGTGATTTTATTTATACACCCGATGGCAGAATGGATGCCAATGAAACTGCACTCAAAAATTTATACAATGTGCAGGGTTTTAACATCAGTAAAATAAACGGATTAGCCGATATTGTCAGCATCGGATATGTCAAAGTTCCGGGGCTTCGCAAACAGTTGCTGCGATAATTTGCGCTAATTTTTGGTTGCAGGATCTGTGGGGATTATTTTCGCAATCCCATGAAGAAAATTTATTTTTCCCTGACCTTTCTGGCTGGGTCTTTGAGCACTCTCAATGCCCAGGATAGTCTGTCTTCTGATATTGTTAACGCATTTCAGTTTCGCAGTATAGGACCGGCTACAACCGGCGGACGTATTGTTGATATTGCCGTTAATCCCAATAATTACAGCGAATATTACCTGGCCGCTGCCTATGGCGGGGTATGGAAAACCAAAAACAACGGAACAACTTTTGAACCCATTTTTGATGGATACGGCACCCAAAGTATTGGTTGCCTGGCCTTGGATCCCCAAAATGCCAATGTGGTTTGGGTAGGTTCTGGGGAAAACAACAATCAGCGCAGCGTAGGCTACGGAAACGGAATCTACAAAAGCCTTGACGGTGGCAAGTCATTTACCAATATGGGGCTTAAAAACAGTGAACATATTGGGATGATAAAAATACATCCTACAAACAATAACATTATTTATGTGGCTGCTTATGGCCCGCTCTGGAAAGAAGCAGGGGAGCGTGGTCTTTATAAAACAGAAGATGGGGGTAAAACTTGGAACCGAATATATCATGTGAGCGACAATACCGGCTGTAATGAAATACACCTGGAGCCAACAAATCCTGAAATAATATATGCTGCTTTTCACCAGCGCAGAAGGCATGAATGGACATACCTGGGCGGTGGGCCTGAAAGTGCGTTATACAAAAGCACTGACGGTGGCAAAACATGGAGAAAATTATCCGGTGGCCTGCCTGGGGGCGATGTGGGACGAATTACACTTTGCATAGCTGCCAAAAATAGCAACCGTATCTATGCCATGGTGGAAGCCCAAGCGGGTAAATCGGGCGTTTATGTATCCAACGACAAGGGTGAGAGCTGGTCAAAAACCAATGATTTTTCAACTGCAGGAAACTATTACCAGGAAATCATGGCCGATCCTTCCGACCCAAACCGCATCTTCATCATGGATACATGGCTGAAATGGAGCAAAGACGGTGGCACAACTGTTTTGAATATTGGTGAAAAATGGAAACATGTTGATAACCACGCCATCTGGATACAGCCCGACAATACCGCACACTGGATTGTGGGCTGCGACGGTGGACTCTACGAAACCTGGGATGACGGAAAAAGCTGGATTCACAAAGACCACCTGAATATTACACAGTTCTACCGCGTTACCGTAGATAATTCAGAGCCTTTTTATTACGTATATGGCGGAACACAGGATAATAATACGCTGGGCGGTCCTTCTGCCAATGCCAGCTCAAATGGTATTCCCAACAGCGATTGGTTCATTACCGTAGGTGGTGATGGCTTCAAAACTCAGGTAGATCCTACCGATCCTAATATCGTATACAGCCAATGGCAATATGGCGGGCTTATTCGCTATGATCGCAGAACAGGTGAGCAAATAGACATTAAGCCAATTTCTGGTTTGGGCGAAAACGGGCTGCGCTGGAACTGGGATGCACCGCTGATTATCAGTGCGCATAATCCCAAACGTCTGTATTTTGCTGCCAATAAGGTTTACCGAAGCAACGACCGTGGTAATAGCTGGGAGGCCATCAGCCCTGACTTGAGCCGTGGTATTGACCGAAATAAACTGCCCGTGATGGGGAAGGTGTGGAGCATGGATGCCGTGGCAAAAAACCAGAGCACATCCATTTTTGGCAACATCATGTGGCTGGCCGAAAGTCCTAAAGACGAAAATCTGCTGTATGCCGGAACAGATGACGGTTTGATTCAAATTACGACCGATGGTGGCAAAACATGGACCAAGCTGAGCAAATTTACCGATGTGCCGGATATGACGCTGGTGAGCTGCATTACGCCTTCACAGCACAACAGAAATGTGGTATACGCTACTTTTGACAACCACAGGCAAGGTGATTTTAAGCCGTATGTTTTGAAAAGTTCAGATGCCGGAAAAAGCTGGACTTCAATTGCAACCAACCTGCCACAGAATGGTTCTGTAAAAACCTTTGCAGAGGATTTTGTAAACGAAAATCTTTTGTTTGTGGGAACAGAGTTTGGATTCTTTGTTTCCAATAATGGCGGGAAAAAATGGACCCGGTGGACTGCCGGTCTGCCGCCCATTGCCATCAAGGACATTGCCATACAGAAAAGAGAACAGGACATTGCACTCGCCACTTTTGGTCGGGGTTTTGTTATTCTGGATAATTACGCACCATTGCGTGAAGCCACTCCCGAAAACCTGTCAAAGGAAGCGTATCTGTTTTCGGTAAAACCTGCCAAAATGTTTATTCCTCGTTCTCCCCTTGGAGGCAGGGATAAATCATCCAAAGGAGCATCCTATTTCAATGCGCCCAATCCTGCTTCCGGTGCCGTAATTCGTTTTCATCTGAAAGATGAATTCAAAACCATCAAGGAAACCCGACAGGCAAAAGAGGGCAAAGCTAAAAACAATTATTATCCTTCTGCGGATTCAATGAGAATCGAGGCCAGAGAAGATCAGATATTTGTTTTATTGGTAATTACCGATGAAAAAGGCAGGGAAGTTCGACGTTTGAAATCAGCTGCCAAAAAGGGAATGGGCAAGGCCGAATGGGACCTTCGTTATGCAAGTACCAATCCGCTTACACAAGGTCAAAGGGATTTAAGCGATCCATACACGGAACCTGATTACGGACCTTTTGTGGCACCCGGAAATTATCAGGTTTCGCTTTATCTGGTAAAAGATGCTGAAATGAAGCCCCTTGGCAATAAACAAACCATTTCGGTGGATTATCTCGTGAAACCAACATTAACCAGTTTTCCGGCCGAGGAAAGGGCTAAAATCGTGGATGAAATTGCAGAAACACGCCGTAACATATCAGCAGCTGCCGAATATATAAATGATGTTTCCAAGGGTCTGCAATCGGCCAAAAATGCCATATTTAGCATGGGTGTGGATGTCGGTTTAATGAAAGAGATTGCCGATATTCAGCAGAGCATCGAAAAACTGAACACACGCCTGAACGGTGATGGTTTGCTGGCATCCAAAGAATTTGAGACCGCGCCCGGAATATACGACCGCATAGAGACTGCCGTTTATGGAATGGTTTATAGCAGCAATGGCCCCACGATTACCCATGTGAACGCTTTCCGCGACGGTAAAAAAGTGTTTACAGAGTGGGTAGCCGAATTAAAGCAGGTTCATAACCGTATACAGATGCTCAATACAAAACTTGATGCTGCTAAAGTTCCCTACACACCCGGCAGAACATTCTTCTTTGATGTGAAATAATGAATATGAATTCAACGGCTGTTGATGATTATCTGGCATTAATAAACAGTGAAAAACTACCATTACTTCAGCAGCTTAGAAATGTAATACGTTCAAGTGTTCCTGAGGCAGAAGAAGGGATTTTCTGGAATATGCCGGGATATCGCTGGAATGGTCCATTGGTGTATTACGCCGCCTACAAAAATCATGTTGGGTTTTATCCGGGCCCGGAGATTATTTCCGCATTCTCTGATAGGTTATCAGCATTCAAAACAAGCAAAGGAGCCGTTCAATTTGATTATCAGCAGGAATTACCGATTGATTTAATCAAGGCTATGGTAATTTTTCGAATGAATGCAAACGAACGGAAGAAAGCATTCAAAAATAAATCAATGAAATAATCTTAATGTGCCCGTTGGTTAAGCCATTGCGCAAGACCACGCAAAGCACCGGTTTGCACTCCCAAAACATCCAATGCCTGTAAATCTTCCATGGATTTTTCATGGAATGTATCAGCTTTGGCTTTTAATTTCTTGTCAAGTTCCATCTCACACCACAACAACAGCGTTGGGTTCACCCGGTCTGTTCCGCTGTGTCTGCTCCATAAATCTTCCGTTGCTCCTTGCGGATTGCCATGTATATAAAGCCATGTTTTCTTGCCTTCGGCAATATCACCTCCGGCTACTTTGCCCGTTTGCGCGGGATCACCAAAGGCATCCAGCCAGTCGTCATTAAGCTGAAAACACAGGCCCATGTTAATGGCAAAATCGTATAATAGCTTTTGGACTTTACTATCAGCACCGGCACAAATGCCTCCGCCTTGCAGGCTGCAACCCAGCAATACTGCAGTTTTCAAACGAATCATTTCAAGATAATCCGCTTCTGTTATGTTGTTTTTCGTCGCTGAATCCATGTCCATCTGCTGTCCCTCGCAAACTTCACGGGCGGTTTTTGAAAGCAACTGCAGTAATTCCATTTTGTGAGCATAACCCGAGTTAAGCAATCCCTCGTAAACAGCAATCAGCATGTTGTCACCTGACAAAATACCTTCTGCAATGCCCCATTTTTCATGCACAGTGGCCATACCTCGGCGGGTAGAGGCATTGTCCATAATATCATCATGAACCAAGGTAAAATTGTGAAAGACTTCCACTAAGTGTCCCCACAGAAGAGCATCTTTAGCATCGCCACCACAGGCTTCTGCACCCAATAAAGCAAGGAGCGGTCTTACACGCTTTCCACCCAGTCCCATGATGTAATTCATAGGCTCGTAAAGCGTTTCAGGGTTTCCGGTAAATTTATTTTTTACCAGATAATCAGCATACAGTGCAGATAAATGCTTGAGGTTTTCCAACTGCGCGAAGTTACAAAACAAAGGCGTCTTTCTTAAACAGGGCAGAACCGGTGGAAAAGAAGCATGACAGCTATAGCCTTGGGTATGCCAATTTTATCCTTACTTTGTAACAACAATGCGCGTTTATCCCAATATTTTAAAAACCATTGGCAACACGCCTCTGGTGAAAATCAACCGCATCACCCGCGATTTGCCGTGTGAAGTTTATGCCAAGGTAGAAACCGTAAACCCCGGAAATTCCATCAAGGACCGCATGGCCCTGAAAATGATTGAAGATGCCGAAAAATCCGGATTACTAAAGCCCGGCGGAACCATCGTAGAAGGCACCAGTGGCAATACAGGAATGGGACTTGCCATTGCGGCTGTCATTAAAGGTTATAAGTGCATCTTTACCACTACTGATAAGCAAAGCAAGGAAAAGGTAGACGCTTTGAAAGCCTTTGGTGCTGAGGTAATTGTTTGTCCCACCGATGTAGAACCCGAAGATCCGCGCAGCTATTATAGTGTGAGCACCCGTTTGGCAAAGGAAATTCCCAATGCCTGGAAGCCCAATCAATATGATAATCTTAGCAATTCACAGGCACATTACGAACAAACAGGCCCGGAAATATGGGAGCAAACCGAAGGTAAAATAACGCATCTTGTAGTTGGCGTAGGAACGGGCGGTACAATCTGCGGAACCGGGAAATATCTTAAAGAGAAAAACCCGGACATTCAGGTGCTTGGGATTGATACCTTTGGATCTGTATTCAAGAAGTACAAGGAAACCGGTATTTTTGATAAAAACGAAATCTATCCCTATATCACAGAAGGGATAGGAGAAGACTTTCTGCCTGCAAACGTGGATTTTAATATTATCGACTACTTCGAAAAAGTAACCGATAAGGATGCTGCCGTAATGACACGCCGCATTCCACGCGAAGAAGGCATTTTTGTGGGAAATAGTGCCGGTTCGGCCATGGCAGGTTTAATGCAAATGTCTAGTCGATTTAAAAAAGGCGATGTGGTGGTGGTGATTTTCCACGATCACGGCACTCGGTATCTCGGAAAAATGTTTAATGATGATTGGATGAGAGATCGCGGTTTTCTTCCTGCATCGCCCAAAGTCCTGGCGTTGGACTTGGTGAAAGGTCACAGCCATTTGCCCTTGCTGACCATTAAAGAAACCGACACCTGCGAAACCGCATTTGCACTGATGCAGAAATATGGGATTTCTCAAGTTCCGGTGTTGGATGAAAACAAGAATTTTTCGGGTGCGCTGGAAGATGCCGGTTTATATGCAGCCATGCTCAAAAACCGCGATCTAATGCAGTCGCAGGTAAAAGAGGTGATGCGAAAACCTTTTCCCATCGTTTCTTATTCCGATACCATTGACCATGTCTCATCTTTAATTAACAAAGACAATAATGCTGTTTTAATGATGGATTTGGGGGGCAACTGGCACATCATCACACGCTATGATGTGATTGATGCGATGAGTGAATAATGCACTGTCATGCTCAGATTCATTGTCATCCTTGTTTTACCTTTGATACTCGTCTTTAGTTGCGACCCCTGCGGTAAGGGCTATAATCCGAGGAGAAAAATATCAGGATTTAGGATTACCGCGTCAGACAGCACTGCAAAATATCTCGATCAGGACAGTGCTTTCATTCAGGCAGACACGGCCTTCTTCAGGATTCAATTTGAAGTAATACCCGTTGCAGCTGCGTCTCATTCGTTTGAGTTTATTTCAACCGCTACAGCCTTTAGTCTTGTAGAGCCTTATTTGATTTATACCATTGACAGTATTGCAGTCGTTACCGTTGATGCGTGGGATACAAACCATCCTGCATTGTCAAATATTTCTGAATATGTAACATCTAAAAAACAATTGGGCACTTTAGGGCCTGTTGATACAACCTTTAGTCAATATAATGGAAGTGTTAAAAGCGACCGTTGGTTTTACCGGGCAATAACTGGTTTGGAATTCATACATTGCCGGTTTCAAGAAAGGGAAGGTTTTATGTTTGGTTACGGCTTTCAAACGGAGCAGTATTTAAGTCCAATGAGTTGAAACTGGTTGAATAATTGGTAGTTAGAAATGCGACAATTGGTCGATCAAATGGGGCGAACCGTATGGGTTCCAGAAACCCCAAAGCGGGTTGTTTCCTTGGTGCCAAGCCAAACAGAGCTTTTGTATGATTTAGGCCTCAAAGATATTATAGCTGGGCAAACCCAATACTGCATCCATCCCCAAAATCACTTTGAGTTCGCAACAAAGGTTGGTGGCACAAAAAAGCTCAACATTCAGGTTATCCGAGACATTAAACCTGATTTGATTATTGGCAACAAAGAAGAAAATGAGCAATCGCAGATTCAGGAACTTGAAAACGAATTTCCGGTTTGGATGAGTGATATATTCAACCTGAATGACGCATTGAACATGATTAAAGCGCTGGGAGCCATCTTTAATCTTTCAGAAAAAGCAGACGTTATGGCTTTTGAAATTGAACAGGGCTTTTCAGTACTTAAAAACAGTAATGTAAAGACTAAAACTGCCTTGTATTTCATCTGGAGAAAACCTTTTATGGTAGCCGGAAGAAATACCTTTATCAATAACATGCTGCAATGCTGCGGTTTGGAAAATGCCATTTCAGATCCCGATTCAAGGTATCCGCAATTGAGCGCAGAAATAATTTCATCGTTAAAACCCGATTGTATGTTGCTTTCTTCTGAACCTTATCCCTTTAAAGAAAAACATATTGCCGAATTGGCCGTATTATGCCCTAATGCTACCATCAATATTGTTGATGGTGAAATGTTTAGCTGGTATGGCAGCCGGCTGTTGAAGGCGCCGGATTATTTCAGCAATTTGATTACGTAATTATTATCGAATTCTGTTTGCTGCATTATTTAATTGTATTGTGTATTTAATGTGAAATGCAGCTTGTGAAACGCCATGAAATTTGAATCATGGAAAAAAATATATGCAGTCACTGCGGATCGCACGGAATGATCCTAAACCTTCATGGATGCTACCATTGCTCGGTTTGTAAATGTGTAATTTTTCAGGAGCAGGATGTACAAGAGCAAGATTTGTTTGATGAAGACCATACTGAAACGGATTATCTATCCAGGGTGTCTTTTCATACCGACAACAACCGCTTCGTAATGGGTTATGCCGCCGGCATGTGACCAATTTGTGTATTAGCTGTCATTGGCAGCACTTTCCTTCGTATTGTGAAACCTACGCATTGCGATTTTTGCGGCCTTCAGGGCGACATGGTTTTTGTGCACAGCCATTATCAGTGTCCGCGTTGTGGTATCAATGTTGCACCCTGTTGTCAGGGAGAACAATGCGAGTGGGAGGAAACAACCAATAGGGAGGATGCTGACCCCGAAACCAATCAGGCCTAAAAAACCTGATTTTTCTTTTTTTATTAAATAGTAATGTTTATTTTTGCCGCCCCTTAAAGGAGGAACTATTCATTGAGTAACGATCAAATTCAAAACCCGGAAGAAGTAGCGTCCGAAGTTGTAGCTGCGCCTTCCACCACAGAAACTACCAAATCATCTAAAAAAGCAGAAGCACCTAAGTCAAATCATGATGATTTTGATTGGGATGCAGACGAAGCCGGTTTCCAGACCTACAATTCTGATGAAAAGAAGAAGCTGGAAGACGCCTACATGCAATCTTTTAACCCAGTTGCTGAAAAGCAGGTGGTTAAAGGCCGTGTAGTAGCCATTAACGACAAATACGTTGTTGTAAACATCGGCTTTAAGAGTGATGGTATGGTTTCACGTCAGGAATTCAGGGATATGCCCGATCTGGCCGTTGGCGACGAAATTGAAGTATTTGTTGATATCGCCGAAGACCGTTTGGGTCAGCTTATTCTCAGCCACCGTAAGGCTATGCAGGAAACTGCCTGGGACAAAATTATTGAAGCCCACAATTCTGACACCGTGGTTACCGGTTATGTTCGTTCTCGTACCAAAGGCGGTTTGGTTGTAGATGTTTTTGGCATCGATACCTTCCTGCCCGGTTCACAAATTGATACCAAACCTGTACGCGACTACGACCAGTATGTTGGCAAGAACATGGACTTTAAAGTGGTAAAAATCAACGATGTGTTTAAAAATGTCGTTGTGAGCCACAAAGCGCTGATCGAAGACGATATCGAAGCACAGAAATCTGAGATCCTGAGCAAACTTGAAAAAGGCCAGGTAATTGAAGGTGAAGTTAAAAACATGACTTCATTCGGTGTATTCGTTGATCTCGGCGGTATTGACGGCCTGCTGCATATCACCGATATCAGCTGGGGTCGCATCAATCATCCTGAAGAGGTTCTCAAACTTGGCGATAAAATCAATGTGGCCATCCTTGATTACGATGATAGCAAGAAGCGTATTTCACTGGGTCTTAAACAGCTCACGGCCCACCCATGGGACAGCCTGGCCGGTGCTATTGCCGAAGGCAGCAAGGTTAAAGGTAAAGTTGTGAGTGTTGCAGATTATGGTGCGTTCATTGAAATCAGCACCGGTGTTGAAGGTTTGGTTCACGTAAGTGAAATGAGCTGGAGCAGCCACCTGCGAAATCCTTCAGAATATCTGAAAGTAGGCGAGGAGGTTGAAGCACTTGTATTAAACCTCGCCCGCAATGAGCACAAAATGAGCCTGGGCATTAAGCAATTAACGCCTGATCCATGGGTTACTATTGAAAACAAATATGCCTTGGGAACTAAGCACAGCGGGATAGTTAAAAATCTTACCTCTTACGGTCTGTTCCTTGAACTTGAAGAAGGCATTGATGGTCTTGTTCACGTGAGCGATCTTAGCTGGAACAAGAAAATCAAACACCCAAGTGAGTTCGTTAAAAAAGGCGAAAAACTGGATGTTATTGTACTAGAAGTAGACAAAGAAAACCGTCGTTTGAGCCTAGGCCACAAACAACTGGAAGAAAATCCATGGGATACATTTGAAACTATATTTACTGTTGGTTCAGTTCATGAAGGCACAGTGATGAACATCAACGATAAAGGCGCTACCATTCAGATGCAGTATGGCGTTGAAGCTTTTGCTCCTTCCCGTCACATCAAGAAAACAGGAAACGCTGCTGTGAAAGAAGACGAAAGTCTTGAGTTTGAAGTAATTGAATTCAGCAAAGACAGCAAGCGCATTATCGTTAGCTACACCAATACCTGGAAGGCTGCAGAAAAAGCCAAAAACGAAGCTGAAGATAAGTCTCGCGACAAGGCCCGTAAGAATGCCAGCAAAGCGGTTAAGAAAATTAACCAAAATGCACAGGCTACCACCATGGGTGAACTCGATGCACTCAGCGAATTGAGGGCTAAATTTGCTCAGGCCGAAAAAACCGAAAAAGCAGCTCCGAAAGCAGCTGAAGCACCCAAAAAAGAAGAAGCGGCTGCTCCTGTTACTGAAACCGGTAAAGATCTTAAAGATATAGCCGGAGTAGGACCTGCAGCTGTTAAGAAAATGAATGCCCTGGGCATCAATTCTGTGTCCGATCTAATTGCTCTGAACGAAGAAAAAATTGCCGCCCTGGTAGAAAAGGACAGCAAAACCTCTGCCGATCAGTGGAGCAAGTGGGTTGAAGGCGCAAAGGCACTGTAATTCCAAACTAACTGATTATAAAGTCCTCGCTCACAGCGAGGATTTTTTTTCTTTTACAAAGTGTAATTTTGTTTTATGAAAAAAGGAATAGCTAAGATAATAATTGTTGCTTTATTATTTAATTATGCGGAAGCGCAGACAATCCCCCAGCGGAATTTTGTTGAAGCTTTTGATGGTATATATGATGGGCTACCTGGTATTACAGCGCAAAATAACTTTGCTTTGTATCTTAATAAAAATACCTCTAATGTGGGGGTTCAATTAAAGGCAATGTTTATGGATCCCGATAGTGTTTGGCATAAAGAACTCGCCTCTCCATATTTAGATTCCTTAGATTCTACTTGGGGTAACTGGTTTCCTAAAAGCATATCTTATCTTCCTTTTTGAATATGTAAAAGAGACTCTTCAACTTTTGATAATTTTTCCATCTCAGGAGACAAATATTGTCAATCAACAGGGATTTATACGTATTATTCAACACGGGGCTACCTTTACAAGGTAAATGATTCCATATTTGATGTAATCAGTATGTTTCTTTCACAAAGGAACGAAAAGGGAACCAAATTTTTACTTCACGTCTATGTTGTAGAAGATAGTATCTATTACAGACAGCCGGGTAGTCCTAATAATATCTACCATCGAAATGTAATGGTTGGTTATGTGACAAAACCTCCGGTATTGCCGTCTACAATTGTGGCTAATCAAAAATATTATTTCTATAACAGATTGAAAATCAAACCTTTTTCTTCTGATAAGCAATTTTCCGTAATTGTTGTAGCTTATGATATCGCAAATGGAAAATATTTAAATAGCAGTAATTCCAAAAAAGATATAAATTACATTCCTGAAATATGCATTGCAAGTGTTGACTCCCTAAACAGGTGTAATATTATCTGGAATCCAACTGAAATTAATGGAAAAGTATATCTTGAGAAAGAAACCAATGTGACCAATAAATATTTGATTGTAGACAGTGCTTTTTCAAGTAAGCCTCGAATCTTAATTGATTCAAAATCTGATGCTGCTATCAAATCGGAAGCATATCGTCTTAGATTATTGGACACAACCAAGTTGCCGGGCTACAAACGCATTTTATCGGGTTTTGGAAAACCCCATAGAACAATCCATTTGTCAATAAATAAGGGAACTGGAAATAATTGGAATTTGATATGGTCTAGCTATGAGGGTTTTTCAGTGGTATCTTATGATATCTACAGAAGGTTTGGAACGTCTACATGGTCAAAGATTGCTTCTGTCTCAGGTAATGTAAATTCATATACTGATGTAAACGTAAGTGGTTCAAATGTTGCATACAAAGTGTCCGTAATCGCTCCCAGTGCTTGTGATCCCAATGCGTGGGCCATTTTTAGCAGTGAGTCCAATGTGGCAGATCAAAATTCAAGCAGGGCAATAGTGTTGAGACGGGAAGATTTATCTGTATATCCCAATCCCACAGATCAAAAATTGAGCATTGTTTCCAACGTAAGATCGGGTTTAATGAAGTCTTATGAAATAAGAGATGTAAGCGGTAGGATAATATGCCGAGGTTTAATGAATTGTATGCAGAAAGAACTGGATGTTTCACCGTTGAAACAGGGTACATATGTTATTGCAGTGTTTTTTGAAAATGGTGTATTGGATAAGAAATTAATCAAACTGTAAGCTTCTAATGGATTCAAACCAGCAGAATTAGTAGTCCGGAAAGAATCAAAACCACGCCTGTAATAATTCCGGCACTGTGCGTCCAGCGGTGGGCATTTATCTTTTCTAGTCCTTTGTAAGCAATCCAAATCCAGGCAAGTATACTGGCAAGGGTAGTGGTTAAATAAACTGCCGATAAAATTGCAATTCCTGTCCACCCTTCAAAAGATAGAGAAAAATAAAAACCTTCAATCTCCAGACAAGGTGAAAGAAACATGGCCAGTAACAAGGGCCAGATGCTAAATGTATTTAGTTTGCCTTCGCCGTGAATATGAAAATGGTGGTGTTTGTGGTGTCTGTATAAAAACCATATTCCCATACCGAATAACAGGGTAGCTGGCAGCCACTTAAACCATGATGCATGCACATCGATGAAAAGATTGCTTTGGGTAGCAATTACAATGCCAATTAACATTGTGCTGATGGCGTGTGTTATGGCCAGAAGGAAGGATAGTCTAAGTGTTTTTGGGAGATTCCAGCCCTGCTGCTTTGCAATACTTACCACTGGAAGCCAATGGCTGGGAATCAGTCCGTGCAGCAAACTGATTAGAAAAGCTCCCAGTAATTGTTCTTTCATGGAAAGGCAAAACTAACCACAACGCACCATCTTATGAGCTTTCCATGGCAGTTTTCATCATATTCTGGCTTAATTCCTTGCCCAGAAAGCGATCTATGCCAGCATGAACACCATATAAAACAGGCGTAAGCAAAATAGCGACCCCAAGTTTATAGATGTAATTGATGGTCCCGATTTTTAAAACTGTTACAGCTGACCAGTCAGCACCCCAGTAAAACGCGATAAACAGCACAACATAACTATCAATAAACTGGGAAATTAGGGTGCTGCCCGTGGCTCTCAGCCATATCATGTTATTTCCTGTTCGCTTTTTTACCTGCGTAAAAACAAACGCATCCACCATTTGCCCTATTAGAAACGCAATCAATGAGCCAATGATAATGAATAAACCCTGGCCTAAGATGGCGTTGAAGGCTGTGTCCATTTCAGGAATGCCCTGTCCTTGCTTGCTTTTGATCCAAAAATCAGCACCTTCCAGATTCATGGCGCCTAAAATCATCAGAAAACTGTATACCAACATGCCGGCCGCTAGGTAAGATAATTTTTTAACACCTTTTCTGCCGTAATATTCATTGATAATATCGGTTAATACAAAAACCACCGGCCAAAGCATTACGCCGGCTGTAAGGTTGAAACTAAATGTTTCACCACCCAAGGAAATGTTGGCAGGAGGGATTCCCAATGAGCCTTCCAACGAAAATATTTTGGTACCGATAATCTCGGCAATAATGGCATTGGTTAAGAATAAAAAGCCCAGAAGCAAAAACAATTTCTGGAATTTAGGGTGTTGATTTACATTGTTTTCCATTATGCTATTTCAATGGTTTGTTTATCTTCTGCAATCACCACATTTTTATAACCATGTTCTATCAACCGGCTTTTCCAGGCTGCAAGGGCCGGCTGATCACCATGCACCAGAAATATGCCTTTCACACTTGATCTTCTTTGGCAGGACAAGTATTCCAGCATTTCGTGGTAATCAGCATGGGCACTAAAATAGGGCATGCTGGCAATACGCGCCTCTACCGGATAATCTTCACCAAAAATCCTTACAGGATTAACACCGTCTCTCAATCTTCCTGCAAGGCTATCCGGTGTAGCATAACCCACCAGTAAAATGGTGTTTCTGGCATCCTGAATATTGTTGGCGATATGGTGTTTAATCCGGCCTGCATCTGCCATTCCACTGGCCGAAATGATAATGCATGGACCGGGATTTTCATTAATCTTCTTTGAATCCTCAACATCTGAAACGTAATGCAGTGTGGGAAAATCAAAAGGATTTCCGTCTTTGCTTATGTAGTCCAGAATTTCGCGATTGAATTCCTCTCGGTGACGTCCCATAATGTGGGTAGCCTGAACACTAAGTGGAGAATCAACATATACATCAATATTGGGAAGTTTGCGCTGATAGGCAAGCCTGTCAAGCATATAAATAATTTCCTGGGTGCGGTCTACACTAAATGCCGGGATTATAATTTTTCCTCTCTTATCTAAGCATGTTTCGGAAACGAGCTGTAATAAGGCTTTTTCGGCATCTTCAGCAGTGGGGTGTAATCTGTCGCCGTAAGTGCTTTCGCAAATGATATAGTCTGATTGGGGAAAAGCCTTAGGACCTTCAAGAATACTGTCACCTGGCCTTCCAATATCGCCTGTAAATGTTAGTATGCTAGGGACACCGTTTTTCTGGAGTTCCAGTGTTATGGAAACAGAACCAAGAATGTGTGAATTGGGTATCAGAAAAACTTTGGTGTCTTTACCTACTGTTGTCCAATGCTCATTTCGCAATATTTGAAACAAACCAAGCGTTTGCTTCACATCATCCTCGTCATACAGCATTTCCAAAGCGGGCTCCCCCCGGGCAATTCTTCGCCTGTTTACCCTTTCAAGGTCTGATTTTTGGATTTTGGCACTGTCCATTAGCATTAAGCGGCACAAATCAGAGGTTGCATCGTTGCAATATATTGGACCGCTGAAACCTTCTTTGACGAGACGGGGCAGAAGCCCTGAGTGGTCTATGTGAGCATGTGACAGAATAACGTAGTCAATATCTGCAGGATTAAAACCAAAATGACGGTTGAGAAAATCTCCGGCTCGTCCTTCACCTTGAAAAAGTCCGCAGTCTAATAAGATACGTTCATCATTATCAGTGGTGATGAGGTGTTTTGTACCGGTAACCCGCCCGGCTGCTCCGTGAAAAGTTATATTCATGGTGTTAACATCTTTGGTAAAGTAATATTGGTTTTTGGCTCGTGTTTTGCAAATATCTGTTAGAATGAAGCTCGGGGCTCGTATAATTTTCACGTTTTTAACCACATTTTGCTTTTGTGCCACCAATAGTGCTATGGCCCAAACAGCAGAAGAATGCTTGAAAAGAGGAATGCAGGCAGAAGAAGCGGGAGATTTTAAAAATGCAGTTGAGTATTACAATCTGGCCATTAAAGCGGAGCCTGCACTTGCTACAGCCTGGTACAACAGGGGCATTGCCAGAACTAAACTTAAACAGTATAGTTTGGCCGTTGTAGACCTGAATAAGTGTATTTTAATTGATACCGGTTTCAAAGAGGCATATTTCAGCCGTGCTTCGGCACTCTGGCGCACGGGTAATCTTCAGTTTGCACTCACAGATGTATCCAAGTATATAAGTTATTTTCCAGCACATCCAGAAGCAAGGGAAATGCGTTATTTGATTGCACTGGAAGCTGAAGACTGGGAAGTGGCCATTCAGGACTTAAAATGGAGAGAAAAAAACAACCCGCAGAGTGATAATAAAAAGCAGCTGGCAACATTATACGAAAAGTTAGGCAAGTCGGATAATGCTGTTTACTATATGGAACAGGCTTTATCATTATCACCCGATAATAATGAACTTCAATTAGAGGCAGCAGCCATGTTTCAGAGAATTGGGATATATCAGCGCAGCTTGGACTATCTAAACAGAATTTTACTGAACGAAGATGTATCAGAATACATAAAACAAGAAGTTCAGCATCTAAAAGCGGATAATTATTTTTTTATGAAAGATTATGCTTCAGCAGTTGATATCTACACAACACTTTTACAAAAAGATACCGGCAATGCCAATATTATGGCGGATTATGGCCACTGTCTGCTGCAGCAGGAAAAATTCAATGAAGCCGAAATTGTGCTTACCCGAGCTTTAAAAATGAAAAATATGTCTCCTGCATACGCCTATTTGGGTCGAGGTCTTGCGCGACTTAAACTCGAAAGGGGAGCGGAAGCTTGTGAAGACTGGGAAAAAAGCTATAAACTTGGCGAGAAAGCTGCTAAAAAATATCTGGATATTTACTGTGATAAAAAAGAATGACTTCGAAATTTAACACCTTTAAGACCATGCAATCCTTGCTGGGTGCAACTTTTATCCTGGCCGTGTCATGCAATTCTGCATCAGTTAGTGATGGAGCAAATAAAAGCAATGAGCAACCGGACGTCAGATGCATCAGAGAAATCTGTACTGTACGAAAAAGCGATGGAGCAAGAATCTGTTATTTTAAGGTGGGCTGTATTCAAAGGGATGGATGGGATACCTTGCCGGAAATAAAATTTTGGTGTAAAATTATTACGCTAAGTAAAGATAGTGTTCTTGCTAATGTGGTTGAGAACAGAAAGGGACTCGCAGTTTTCTCAAAAAGAATCATTGATAGTCTGGAGCAAAAAGGTCATTTGCAGCGTTTCAGAGATGAGCTAGCAGAAAAATATTTAATTGATTCTACTTTGCATATTCGATTTACCTCAGGCAAAAACCACTTTTACCGATTTGATAAAATTGGAGATAATATGAAAAGGGGAATTGAGTTGTTTGATAGTTTTGGTGTTGATCCATTCTATGCGCAGAGTGTACTGTTAATTGAAAGTCCGGGTTCTAATAAACAAAAGAGTACTGCAGGAGCGTATGGTAATTTTCAGTTGATGCCTTTTGTTGCACGTAAATATGGTCTGCGGGTTGACAGGTATTTGGATGAAAGAGAAAATTTCGACCGCAGTGCCTATGCTGCGGCCATGCTTATCAAAGAAATTTGCATTCCGTATGCCCGAAAATGGTGCGAAACGTATGGCTTTGAGGTTGATGAAAGTGCCCTGTGGTTTAAATTGCTCGCCCTTCATAATTATAATGCAGGTGCAGGCACAGTTAGAGGTGCCATGGCTGTTTTACCTAAAAATGCACAGGGTAATGATTTAATAAAGTCCTTATGGAAAACCAGTGCTGGCTACTTCAAGAGTGAGGCTCAGAATTATTCACAGCTTGCGTTGGCATGTTACCTTGAATTTGAGAAACTGAATTTGCTCCACACTGAGGAAACGCGGGTGCCTTATGTAAAATATTAGCGAAAAATAGGGCTTCGGTACAATCCCCATTTGCAAAGCCGGTAGGTGATGCTTACCCGTAAAACGCCAAGACCATATTTAGCACTCCTGGCAAAATTGATAGAACTTGCCTCTTCAAAATACTTTGTAGGACAGGTTATTTCACCAATTTCAAATCCATTCATGAATATTTGTCCTATCATTTCGTTGTCAAAAACAAAATCATCAGAATTGAGGTCATACTTAACAGTATTTAGTACTTCACCTGAGAAAGCCCTATAGCCGGTGTGGTATTCGGCCAGTTTTTGGTTAAGCAGAATGTTTTGAAAAAGTGTCAGCACACGGTTAGCTATATATTTATAGAGTGGCATTCCCCCTTTCAAAGCGCCTTTTCCCAGAATTCTGCTGCCAAACACAACTGGATAAACTCCCTCTGCTATTAGGTAAGCCATACTGCGAATCAGTTTCGGAGTATATTGATAATCGGGATGAAGCATTACTACCACATCCGCCCCAAGTTGTCTTGCTGTGTCATAGCAGGTTTTCTGATTTCCACCGTACCCGCGGTTGTTTTTGTGAACTACTACATGCCCGATTCCCAGTTCTCGAGCCAGTTGTGAGGTGTTGTCCTTGCTGGCATCATCCACGAGTATAACTTCATCAACAATGTCAAACGGAATTTCATGGTAGGTCTTTTCCAGGGTTTTACCAGCATTATATGCCGGTAAAACCACTATTATCTTTTTTCCGAGTATCACGATGCAAAAATCACATTCTTTTTTCAGAACTTCGACATGATGTTAATGTGTACTATCTTTTATACATGTACAAAACGATTTACAAGTAGAATTTATATAGTATTGATATACAACATATTAATATTATTATTTAGAATGTTTTTAAATTGTTTTTAATGTGAACAATTTGTTTTAACCGCCTGATTACGTTTTCTATCTTTGCACCGCGAATAACAGCGTTCAATTAAGCATGCAAAGACAAATGAGAACTTTGGCACTCGCAGCCACACTCTCGCTTTCATTTTCACTGAAAGCACAGTTTAAGGCAAGTGCAGAGGAAGGTAAAAAGCTCTATGAAGCGAACAACTGTGGCAGTTGTCACGCGTTTGACAAAAAAGTTGTGGGGCCTGCGCTCCGAGGCGTTAATCAAAGAAGGGACGAGGAGTGGCTCATAAAGTGGATTCGGAACAACGAAGCATTTAGAAAAAGTGGCGATGCCGATGCAAATGCTCTTTACAAAGAGTATGGCGGTGCCGCTATGAATATTTTCGAAAACCTTTCACCGGATCAGGTAAAGCATATTCTTGAATATATTAAAACGGCTCCTAAGCCTGCTGCGAAAGCCACTGCAGTTGTTGCAGATGGAGATAAAACCAAGACTGATTCCAATTCGCTCTATATATTGTTAGCTCTGATTGGTATTTTCATCATTGTGCTAATTATCTTGGGGAAAGTGCGTAATACACTTCGGAGGCTTGCTGCAGAACAAGATGGAACAGCCGAAGATGAAGGTCAAGGTTCCTTTATTAAAGGCCTACTGCCAGAGAAGTTAGCCAAAATGAACCCTACCGTTCTGACAGTCTTTACAGTTGTTATTTTGGGCGGAATTGGGTTCGTTTGGTCATACAAATTCGGCATCACAGAAGTTGGCGTTCAAAAGGGTTACGCACCTACACAACCCATATCCTTTAGTCACAAGCTTCACGCCGGCGACATGAAATTGGATTGTAAATATTGCCACATAGGGGTTGAAGAAAGCAAATCTGCTACCATACCATCTACCAATATTTGCATGAACTGTCACAAAGGCGTACAAAAAGCATCAACCGCTGAAGGTGACGACATTTCTCCAGAAATTGCAAAAATTTACAAGGCACTTGATTACAATCCGGAGAAAATTGGAGCAGAAGCCTTTGGTTCGAATCCTAAGCCTATTCGTTGGGTACGTATCCACAACCTGCCGGATCATGCTTATTTCAATCACAGCCAGCACGTTAAAGTGGCCGGGTTGGCTTGTCAGACTTGTCACGGTCCCATCGAAAAAATGGAGGTTGTACAGCAGTGGAGTTCATTGCAAATGGGCTGGTGTATTGATTGCCACAGAAATGCAGGCATAGATGCGGCAAACAATAATTATTATGCTGCACTGCATGAAAAGGCAGCAAAAGATTTGAAAAATAACAAAAACAAAAGCCAATACTTCGGTCCCGACGGCAAGGTGAGAATTACCCCTGCCATGAACGGAGGTTTGGAATGTGCCAAGTGTCACTACTAATAGCAAAGAATTACAATGTCCAATAACATAAAGTACTGGAAAGGTGAGGAGGAACTGGCAAAAGATCCGGCATTCCTTGCAGCGCGTAAAAATGAATTCCCCGATGCACCTCCCCTGGACGAAGTGCTCGGTGAAGATGGTGTGGAGCTAAACTCAAACCGCAGGGATTTTCTCAAATTCTTTGGATTTAGTGTGACGGCTGTTGCACTGGCTGCCTGCTATAAAACCAAAGTAAGGCACGCTGTCCCATATTTGGTAAAACCTGAAGATGTTACACCTGGTGTAGCTTCTTACTATTCCTCTACCTGTGGAGCTTGCAGCACAGGTTGTGGCGTTGAAGTGAAAGTTCGTGAAGGGCGTCCTATTAAAGTTGATGGCAACCCACGCTCATCAATAAGTAAAGGTGGTTTGTGTGCTACCGGTCAGGCCAGTATACTTTCATTATACGACACCGAAAGGCTTGCCAATCCTTTGGCGAACGGTGCAGAAACTGCAGACTGGACTAAAATAGATCAGTCTATTACCGCTAAGCTTAAAGAAATAGATCAGGCCAAAGGCAAAATTGTAATTCTTAGCAATACAATTCATAGCCCTTCGACACTGAAGGCTGTTGATGCTTTTAAAGCAAAATTCACCACGGCAGAGCACATTACATTCGATGCCATTTCTTACAGCGGTATTATCACAGCCAACAAAGAAGATTTTGGCAAAGCGGCAATTCCTGCCTATAAATTCGAAAATGCAGAACTCATTGTAAGTTTTGGTGCAGATTTCCTCGGTTCATGGATTTCACCTGTAGAATTTACCAAAGGTTATGTAGCTAATAGAATCCCAACTGTAGGAAAAGCAATGAGCAAACATATTCAGTTTGAATCAAACCTGAGTATGACTGGAACAAATGCAGATGAGCGCTTTCCAACAAAAGCCTCCAAGGAGCTATTATACCTCACCAGTTTATATAATTATCTGGCCAACAATTCCGGCAGTAAACAAATTCCTGTTGCCCAGAATGCTGAACTTGCAGGTAATAGCCTCAAGAAAACAGCTGAACTTCTTTGGAATGCCAAAGGAAAATCACTGGTTATATCAGGTTCAAATGATTCTGTTGCTCAAAAATTGGTAAATGGAATCAATATGCTGCTGGAAAACTACGGTAAAACAATTGATATTAGCAATCAAAGCAATCAATACAAAGGTGTTGATGCGGATACAGATAACTTGCTTAAAGAGTTGACTGCAGGCAAAGTATCAGCTGTTATTTTTTACGACACAAATCCCGTATACAACCACAACGCTTCATGGGCAGAAGCAATTAAAAAAGCTTCTCTGTCAGTAAGTTTTGCAGCTTCTAAAGACGAAACAGCAAGCGTATGTCAGTTCGTTTGTCCGGATAACCATTTCCTGGAAAGTTGGGGAGATGCTGAGCCACGTTCTGGTGAGTTTCATTTCATGCAGCCCACCATCAGCAATGTGTTCAATACACGTCAGGCTCAGTTAAGTCTTCTTAATTGGGCTGAAGCTACTCCTAAAGCAGAAAACGATCCTTTTGCTTCAAAAGCTATTCTTTCTCAAAAACTCAGCGCATCACCCTATTACATTTACATAAAAAGTAATTGGGCCGGCAAGCTTACCAGCAATGAGGCCTTCAACAGAGCACTGCATGATGGTGTTTGGTCAGAAACCGCAGAAAGCAAGCCTGCTTCCTATTCAGGAGACGTTGTGACATTGGCCGATGCCATTACCCGCAGCAACAAAAACAGTGGTACCGATCTAATTCTATATTCTCAGGTATATGTGAAAGATGGTGCACACGGCAACAACCCATGGTTGCATGAAATGCCCGATCCGGTTAGCAAAGTAACATGGGATAACTACGTTTCGCTGCCTAAATCGTTGGCTCATAAACTGAGCCTTAGAGAAGGTGATACTGTAAACGTTAAATTAGGAAATGTTACCTTAAATAGTGTGCCTGCAATGGTACAGCCCGGACAAGCCAATGAAACCGTTGGTTTGGCACTGGGTTATGGAAGAACCGCCGCCGGAAAAGTGGGTGGCAGCAAAGAAAAAGGTTTTGATACTGTTGGCGTTTCTGCCTGGCCACTAGCTACCGCACAAAATGGAAGCAGAGGATGGGTAGTAAGTGGTGTAGAAATATCCAAAGGAGATGAATCCTATGCACTTGCACAAACCCAAACACACCACAGTATTGAAGGTCGTGATCTTGTGCGTGAAGCCTCTTATGCTGATTGGAAAAAGAATTCAAAGGCAGGTAACGACAAAGAAAAAACCCATGTTTATACCATTTGGGAAAAACGTGAATACCGTAAAGATGGTTCACCCAACCACCTGTGGGCCATGGCTATTGACTTGAATGCATGTACCGGCTGCGGAAGCTGCGTGGTGAGTTGTTCAATTGAAAACAATGTACCGGTTGTTGGTCGTGATGAAATTCGTCTGCGTCGTGAAATGACATGGATTCGCATAGACCGTTATTACAGTTTTGCGAATTCTTCGAAAGAAATTGAAGGTAATTATGTTACCCGCGAAAAGGAAATTGGACAAATTGACAAAGCAGATAAAGGAGACTTTGCTCATTGGGAAAACATTAAGGTTGTTCACCAACCAATGATGTGTCAGCACTGCTCACAGGCACCCTGCGAAACTGTTTGCCCTGTTCTCGCCACTACGCATAGCACTGAAGGCCTGAACCAAATGACGTACAACCGTTGTATTGGTACCAAATATTGCGGAAACAACTGCCCTTATAAGGTACGTCGATTCAATTGGTTCCGCTACAATGACAATGATAAGTTTGATTTCCACTTCAATAACCCGCTGGGTAAAATGGTAATCAACCCTGATGTAACAGTTCGCACACGTGGTGTCATGGAAAAATGCTCTTTCTGTGTTCAAAGAATACAGGAAGGGAAACTAATGGCCAAGCGTGAAGGTAAATCACCAAGTGAGGTAAAGGTTGAAACCGCCTGTCAGCGTGCATGTCCTGCCAATGCAATCGTATTTGGCGACCTTCACAATCCTGATAGCGAAATCAGCAGGTTATATAAAAATGACCGTGCTTTTGGCGTGCTCGAAGAGATCAACGTGCAGGGCAGCGTAAGGTACATGACTAAAATTCGTAATACTGAAACTATCTAAAAACCCCAAGCACCAACAAAAATGATACATGATTCGCTCATTAGGGAACGCCTGGTAACCGGAGGCAAAACTGCCTCGGATGTAACCCGTGATATAGCCAGGCCCATTTTGAATAAACCCTCTACCGCGTGGAAAGTGGGTTTCACCCTTTCTGTAATCTTTTTGGGTATTTTCGTGGTAAGCCTTTTCTGGACCCTTTGGACCGGTATAGGAACATGGAATATCAACAAATCCGTAATGTGGGGATGGGATATCACCAACTTCGTATTCTGGGTAGGTATTGGTCACGCCGGCACCTTGATTTCTGCGATTCTCCTGCTATTCAGACAGAAATGGAGGATGAGTATTAACCGTTCTGCAGAAGCGATGACAATTTTCGCAGTTATCTGTGCTGCCATGTTCCCTGTGTTTCACATGGGCCGTGTATGGGTAGGATACTGGGCTCTGCCTCTGCCAAACGCTTTTGGTTCTCTTTGGGTAAACTTTAACTCCCCACTTTTATGGGACGTATTTGCGATCTCAACATACTTTAGCGTATCGCTTTTGTTCTGGTATATTGGTTTAATTCCTGATATAGCAACCATACGTGATAAAGTCAAAACCAAAGCAGCTCAGTACTGGTATCGTTTTTTCTCTATGGGTTGGAACGGCAGCACCCGTATCTGGGCTCGCTATGAATTAATCTCTTTAATTCTGGCAGGTTTGAGTACGCCACTGGTATTGTCAGTACACACCATCGTATCAACAGATTTTGCTACTTCCGTGGTACCCGGTTGGCATACCACAATCTTCCCTCCATACTTCGTTGCCGGTGCAATTTTCTCTGGTTTCGGTATGGTGGCTACCCTGCTGGTAGTTGCCCGTAAAGTGATGAACTATGAAAATTACATTACCATCGGGCACTTGGAAGCCATGTGCAAAATAATTATGCTTACCGGTACATTGGTAGGTATTGCCTATTTGACAGAATTTTTCATCGCACAGTATTCAGGTGTTGAATATGAACAGTATGCATTCTTTAACCGTGCAAGCGGTCCTTACTGGTGGGCCTACTGGAGCATGATGTTCTGTAATCTGGTTTCACCCCAGGTTTTCTGGTTCAAATGGGCCCGCACGACACCTTGGTTTATTTTCATAATGAGTATCGTAGTAAACGTAGGTATGTGGTTCGAACGTTTTGTGATTATTGTTACTTCTCTGCACCGTGATTATCTGCCAAGCAGTTGGGTAATGTATTCAGGCTCTCTGACCGAAATAGGTTTGTTTTTGGGAACATTCGGAATATTCTTTACATGTTTCTTCCTGTTTGCCAAATTCCTGCCTGTAATTAACATGTCTGAAATTAAAACCATTCTTCGCAATCGCGAATAATTAAAATAGGAGATTACCATTCATGGGAATAATTGATAAAAACCTTAGCCTGCGCGACAGAAATAAAATGTTGCTGGGTATTTGGGAAAATGAAGACAAACTGGTTGAGGCAACCAGTGAATTGGTTCACGCCAGAGTTAAAATACAAGATGTATACACCCCTTACCCCGTTCACGGATTGGAAAGAATTATGGGTGTTCGTCGGAGTTGGCTCTCTATTGTTGCTTTTTTATGCGGCATGACAGGGTTTAGCCTGGCGTTCTGGATGATCTATTACATGTATGTTCAGGATTGGCCTATTGATGTAGGTAACAAACCTGTTCGCTTCAGCCCTAGCTGGGTTCCTGTTCTTTTTGAAGCAACAGTTTTGTGCACGGCTTTCGGTATGGCATTCTTTTTCTTCTTCAGAAACAGAATGATTTGGGGAATAAAGCCAGAACTTTTGGATGACAGACAGACCGATGACCGAATGGTTATTGCCGTTGAAACAGGTGAAGGTGTTGATGAAAAGAAAGTATTGAAGATTATGAAGGATCACGGTGCTGTGGAACTTCGTGAAAAAACAGGAGGGGTGCAAACCACCATTTAATTTAAATCATTCATGAAAAGCGTTTTGTATATCAGTGCTGGTATGATTGCCCTTGCGGCAATATGTACCGGATGTGTGAGCCGTGGTAATGACACAGGCTGGGAATATGCACCGGACATGGCCTATTCCAAAGGTTATGAACCATATAATCAGGGCGACAGCAATGTTGTTAATCCTTATGGAATGAGTATGCGCGAACCTGTTGCCGGTACAGTGGCTAAAGGAAAAGAAGCTACACATTACCCATATGACAATAGTGCAGACGGATACGAGGCTGCCAAATCCTTTAATTATCCTTTAGATTTTGAGGACAAAGCCGAACGTGGAAAATATTTGTTCGGAATTTATTGCACACCTTGTCACGGTGACAATGGCGGTAATGACGGAGAAGTTTTCAAAAGAGGACTGGGTAAGCCCGCATGGCCTAATTTCCAGGATAAATATATTAAAGAAATTTCTGTTGGTCAGATTTACCATACCTTAACTTATGGTAAAAATAACATGGGGAGCCATGCTTATGCACTAAAGCCTATGGACAGATGGAGGGTAATCAGGTATGTGAAACAATTAAGTGGTGCCGGCGCAGAACCAGCTGCAGCTTCAGATAGCACTGCTGTTAACCCCAACAACTAATTAAGATCACTCAATGGGACACGGACATCATAAAATTGAGATTACACAGGAACAATTTACCGTTCCGGCAAAAGGGAAAAGATTTGCAATAGGTCTTACCATTTTAGGTTTGATACTTGCAGGTATTGGTATAGCTACAATCGATAGAAGCGGTTCTCACAGTCATGGACATGAAACTTCAACCACCAAGCATGAACATGCGGAAACTGCTGCAAAAGGTGGCGAAATTGCAGTGAATGAACATGCGACAGAGGCTCATGCTGAAGCAACTGAGCACCATGGCAATGTTGAGAATAAAAGTTTTGGACCCAGGGCTGAATTTCATGAGCAAAACAAACCATGGACAACCCGCATTTGGTCTAATGTGCTGATAGTTGGTTATTTATTATTTATGGTTTCTTTGGCAGCCCTTTTCTTTGTGGCGGTGCAATATATTGCCAATGCTGGCTGGAGTGCTGCAATAAAAAGAGTACCTGAAGCTATTGCCACTTTCTTTCCTGTAGGATTTATACTGGCTTTTGTCGCTATACTTATCGCAAAAAATGAACTTTACCATTGGGTTCACTATGAACATCAACACCTAACAAATGGACAGCCCGGTTTTGACGCCATTTTGGACGGAAAATCATGGTTTTTGAACAGTAAAATGTTCCTCATTTTTCCTGTTGTATTGGTAGCCATTTGGTGGTTGCTTGGCCGCAAACTGAGAAGTTTGTCAGTTGCCGAAGATGCCGCACAGCCCGGTGATGTTTCATTCTTCAAGAAAAGTATTCGTTACAGCGCCGGTTTTGCCGTGATTTATGGATTTACTATTGCAGTGGTAGCCTGGTTATGGATGATGAGTATTGATGCCCATTGGTATAGTACCATCTTCGGAGTTTATAACTTTGCCACTTCTTGGGTGACCGCACTCACCATCATTTGCTTATTTGTACTTTACCTCAAATCGCAGGGATACCTGAAGCTGGTGACAGACGAACATATTCATGACCTAGGCAAATTCATGTTTGCCTTCTCTATTTTCTGGACATATATCTGGCTTAGCCAGTATCTGTTAATCTGGTATGCACACATACCCGAAGAGATGGCTTATTACCAAATTCGCTACGAGGAGTACAAGTTCAATTTCTTGTTGAATATTATACTGAACTTCTTATGCCCTTTCCTCATCCTAATGATGAGAAATGCAAAAAGGAATCCGGTTGTGCTTACCATCATTGGTTGCATCCTCATTTTTGGTCACTACCATGATGTATGGCTGATGGTTGCTCCTGGAGTATTTGGTTCCGGACAACAAATTGGTTTGCTTGAAATAGGAACGCTCTTCACTTTCGGTGGAATCTTTATTTACTGGGTGTTGATTGCCTTGACCAAGCGTGGTTTGGTTCCGGTAAATCATCCATACATAGAAGAATCTGCTCACCACGATGTGGGAGTTTAATTACTAACAATAATGAGCCCCGGACAACCTCCGGGGCTTTTTATTTTATGGTGTTAGTAAAGTTCCTTCCGTTAAAATAAATTATTTTTGCACCCATGGAAATTAGCAGCAAGTATGACCCGTCGTTGATTGAAGATAAGTGGTATCAGTACTGGATGGAGAAAGGGTTTTTTCATTCGGCCCCGGATGAACGCGAATCGTATTGCATTGTAATTCCACCTCCCAATGTTACTGGTGTGCTTCATATGGGGCATATGCTCAACAACACCATTCAGGATGTGCTTATTCGCCGCGCACGTATGCAGGGTAAAAACGCCTGTTGGGTACCAGGAACAGATCACGCCAGTATTGCTACAGAAGCCAAAGTAGTGAAAATGCTTGCAGAAAAAGGTATTGCAAAAAAAGATCTCAGCCGTGAAGAGTTTTTGGAATACGCATGGGAATGGACCCATAAGTATGGTGGTATAATATTGGAACAGCTAAAAAAACTGGGAGCCAGTTGCGATTGGAATCGCACACGTTTTACCATGGAGCCTTCCTTGTATGATGCAGTTATTGATGTTTTTATAGATCTGTATAAAAAAGGATTGATTTACCGCGGAACAAAGATGGTAAACTGGGATCCGCAGGGAAGAACAACACTTAGTGATGAAGAGGTAATATTCAAGGAGGTAAATGATAACCTGTATTATGTTAAATATGTTTCAGCTGATAATACTGAGGAATTTATTAGTGTTGCAACCGCCAGACCGGAAACCATTGCCGGTGATGTAGCCGTTTGTGTGCACCCCGAAGATGAACGCTACAAAGCATGGATTGGGAAGCAAGTAATTGTTCCGCTAATAAACCGTAAAGTTCCTGTAATTGCAGATGATTATATAGCCATAGATTTTGGAACCGGTGTTTTGAAAGTAACACCGGCCCACGATATAAATGACTATAAAATAGGAGAGAAGTATAAACTGCCGGTTTATGATACGCTGAACGAAGATGGAACTATTTCTGAAGCCGGAATTTTATTCGTGGGTAAAGATCGTTTTGAGGCCAGAAAGCTATGGATTAAAGAATTGGAGCACAATGGACTTTTGCTGAAAACAGAAGCTTACAGACATAATGTTGGTTTTAGTGAAAGAACTGATGCTGTGGTTGAACCCCGCATTAGCACACAATGGTTTATGAATATGCAGGCATTCATGAAGAAGAATCCTGCTGTTCTTTCATCGGTAATGAACGATGAAATATCGTTTCATCCACCTAAATTTAAAAATACCTACAATCACTGGATTTCAAATATTAAAGACTGGAACATCAGCCGGCAATTGTGGTGGGGGCACAGAATCCCTGCCTGGTATAGCGCTGACGGAAATTTTGTGGTTGCAAAAGATGCCGATAATGCTGCAACTGAATTTGCAAAAAGAAAAATTGTTATAGCGCCTGAGTCACTGAAACAGGATGAAGATGTGCTGGACACCTGGTTTAGCAGCTGGCTTTGGCCCATAAGTGTATTTGATGGATTTACGGAATCCGGTAAAAAAGAACTTGATTATTATTATCCTACCAATGACCTGGTAACAGCCCCGGAAATTATCTTTTTCTGGGTGGCCAGAATGATTATGGCTGGTTATGAGTATGGAGGTGAAAAGCCCTTTAAAAATGTTTACTTCACCGGCATTGTCAGAGATAAACAGCGCCGAAAGATGAGCAAAAGTCTGGGTAATAGCCCTGATCCGCTTGATTTGATTGCTAAGTATGGTGCAGATGGTGTTCGAATGGGAATGCTGCTATGTTCGCCTGCGGGCAATGATATTTTGTTTGATGAATCCCAGGTGGAGCAAGGTAGAAACTTCTGTAATAAAATATGGAATGCTTACAGGCTCGTATCAGGTTGGGAAACAGAAGGAAATATTGCTGTGAGAGCCAACGAAAAGCAGGCTTTGCAATGGTTTGAGGCTAAGGCAGATAACACTGCCGGAGAGATGGATAAGGCTTTTGAAGAATTTAGACTTAACGATGCACTGATGGCTGTTTACAAGCTGATATGGGATGATTTCTGCAGTGTGCTGCTTGAGACTATTAAACCACCTCACGGAGAAAAATTGAATCCGGAGATTTTACACGGTGTAATGCAGCATTTTGACAAGGTTTTGAAATTGTTACATCCATTTATGCCATTTATCACCGAAGAACTTCATCATGCTTTGCACGGTTTAAATCCTGATAAACCTTGTATTATTGATACTTATCCCAAATCAGTGGGGTTGGAGCGTCCATCAGAATTGCCCCTGATATTGGTGGCCGAAATTAGAAATATGCGTAATAGCAAGGGTATTTCACCAAAGGAAAAACTTGAGGTAGTATTGCTTAGCAACGATCAAATATTCACCCAAAACCAGGCACTTATTGAAAAAATGGCCAATATTACACTTGAAATAAATGGTGATAAACCAGAAGCTGCTGTATCTGTTATGGCCGGCACATCTCAGGCCTTTATAAAATTGAACATTGAAATAAATACAGAGGCTGAGAAAAAAAGATTGCAGGAGGAAATTGCCTATTTAGAGGGCTTTATGCGCAGTGTGGATGCCAAATTGTCCAATGATAAGTTTGTAGCAAATGCAAAGCCTGACGTAGTGGAAAGAGAAAGGCAGAAAAAAGCTGATGCTGAACAAAAAATTGAGAGCTTGCAATCCCAGTTGCAGTCGCTGTAAGGTTATTTTCTGGTTTTAATGTGCTTTAGGTGGTATTCGCCCAGCATATTGCCCATCATTTTACCTTTTTCAATACCATCAATGAAGTGGATACCACCGTATAAGCGGCTCATACAAGCTTCGCTTGCAGCTTCACGGAAGTTTTTAAAACTTCTGGCTCCCAGTCCAAATTCCATTTGTGTGCTATCAGTAAAGGCATATTCACCAAACATAGAGGTTAAAAGAGCAGCTGAGGAAGAACTAACCACACTGTGCGCACTGGGGTATTCAGGGAAAGGAGGAGTTTGAATGGCGGGTGTCCAACTGCTGTCTATTAATTTTCTGACAACAGTTTCAGGTCTTACGTATTCTGTCTTGTATTTTGTATCCCAGCAAATTATAAAAGCATCATAAATTACGGCACTCAACCTGGCGATACCTTCTGCTGATTTAAGCAAATCGTATTTCTTTTGTTTCGCAACATTACTAAAAATACTGAGCCAGTGTCCGGGAGGAGAGATGCGCAAAACGCCAATGGTAGCATGACCATAGTGAATCGATGAATTTGGATTATCATCCCAGTATTTGGCTATTCCAAGTAATGAACTATCCTGATTTTTACTTTGATCATAAACCTGTTTGGTGATTTTATAAAAACGACTGTTTTTTTCTTTGCTGTAGGGTTCAGGTTCAGGTATACTTATACTTGAAGCTGCAGGAACTGCAGCTGTTCGTAATTTAAACCAGTTGGGTTCAAGAGCATCTCCAAATTCAGGTAGGGTAGGCTCCCATTTTCCATCCTCGTGTTTCACAAGATAGAAACCTGTTCCCCTGGTTTCGCGGTATTGGTCACTTTTCGACCATCTTACAATCGCTGCGCCAACGGAATCTCCGTACTCGACAGAGTTTTCAAAGGTAGAAGAGGGCAGATTTTTTTGGTAATAATCAAGTTTCCTTGAACGGAAATTGGCAATGCTGTCTTCCTGAAAAACAAGTTTCTGACTTGTGAATGTGTGTGCGCACAACGCTATCAGATCGAGACAATAGCCTTTGCTGGTATCCGGTTTAGGAATGTTCTTAAGTCCGTTTAACTGGCCGGCCAGCGAAATATAATCTTTTGAAAAAGGTACCAGCGATTCATAGGCAGCAACTCCGGCATAATAGTAACGACGACTTGCTACCGGTGGGGGAATACGGTCTACAACAACAGCATTTTGAATGGCCACATTGCATTCCGTGAGGACGTCATGCTTGAGTATAATCTTGTCAGTATTTATTTTGGTGCAGGCAGAAGTCAGCAAAACAAACGATAAAACAACAATATTAAATTTCATGGTGATTACAAAGTTACAGTTTCCCGCCAATTGATAAATAATGATTGTTGAATTTAGAATGAATAAAAAAAGCGACCCGATTGGATCGCTTTGCATAGTTGTTTATTTAAGGTTATTCCTGATCTTCCAGAATGATACCTGATTCACCTTTGAAAGGAGAGGCAAGTAAAACTACGGATTTAAGGCGCTTAATGGTTTGCACCCTGCGGTTTGATCTGGCTCTGATTTTGGCTTCTTTACGCTTAAGTCTGGTAACTCCCATGGCTGTTTTTTTAGAAGTGCAAATATAGGATTTTATTTTGAATATTCAATTAAAATTAGAGTTTATTGCCATAAACATCAAGAAACTGAACAGATTTTACTTGCTCATTCATCCATACACCCGGTCTTGAGGCTGATAAATAGCCCCAACCATGCGATAGATTTTCCACGCGTGATCCGCCATTTTTCAGGAAAACCTTTGCCCTTGCAGCTTTTGTGGGTGAAGCAATAAACTTCATGTTATTTTTACTAAGTCTGAATGCCTTGGAATTGCTATTGTTTTGCGTTGCAACCAAGCATAATGATTTTCCCGGAAAATCCATCCATACGAGCGATTTAGCATCTCCATCCACAACAAAGCCATTTTCTCTTCCATGGCTGAAACTGAACCCTTTTCCATTATTGTTATAGAGAACAAATCCTGACATAGCATCATCCCTACCATACTCGACCTTTGGAGCGTAACTGTTACCAATACCAATAATATCCAAAAATCCGTTTCCATCTACATCTGCTGAGGCAATACCGTATAACGGTCCTGACTGCGCAAGCCTGGGCAACGTCTCAACGCCAAAGGAACCTCCGTTGTTTCTTAGCAATAAACTATTAAACTGAGATGCACGCATATTATTATTTTTTAAGTTATTGTCTCCAAAAATTTCTTGTACAGTTTTTCCGGCAAAGGAGGCATACGTTGTGAATCTTTTCTTCATAAACAAAGGGTAGGCAACTCCCATTTCATCTAGTTCATGAATGGGATATTCTTTTCGGTCTTTGCTGTAGGTTAGCCAGAAATCAACATTCCCGCTTTGGTCCAGATCAGTCCAGTATATTTTAACGTTATTTTCCTCAGTAGCCTGAAAAAACGAATTCATACCTTTATTTCCTGCAATAATATCAAGGTCTTCATCATTGTCTATATCTACTGCCATTAAGCTATTATACCAACCCGGAATACCTACCGTTCCTGCCTCTCCGGTCTGGTTTACCAGCTTGCTGCCATTATTGGCCAGAAAGGCTACAGGCATCCACTCTCCTGAAACAATAAGGTCCATTTTGTTATCGTTGTTATAATCGCAGAAAACAGCAGCACAAACCATCCCAGGCTGGTATAAGTCAGGAGCGGCATATTCTGTCACATCCACATACACACCTTTATTATTTTGAAGAAGGTAGCTTCTTATTTTTACATCGGGGAAACTCCCGGGTTTAAGGCGCCCACCAACAAATAAATCCAGATCGCCGTCACCATCAATATCACCGGCAGCTACACATGCACCACTTGCATTAAGGTCTGGTATGGCACCTGTCCTTTCAGTAAAATTGCCTTTACCGTCATTGAAATACAATCTATGTTTATATGCATGATTAGGGAAACCATATTCACTGCCGCCTGCTGCCATATAAATGTCATTATCACCATCTGCATCCGCATCATAAATCAAACAACCCAATACATCCACATTATTCATTGATTTCCATGGTTGAGATGGAGATACAGTGAGCTTTCCATCTTTGGTTTGAAGGTAAAGCATAGAACCACTGCTTTCTCTGGCATTGCTTATCAATAGGTCCGTAAGTCCGTCTCCGTTCACATCTCCGGTTGAACTACCGGGTCCTAACATGGAATATCGGTGGGGAATAAGAGGCTCTCGTTTAAAATCGGGATTATCGCCTTCCTTATGAATAAAGTTTAGACCTATTTCTCCTGTTATTTCTTCAAATGTATAAGTTTCCTTTTGTGTATAATCCCATTTTCCTGCTGCATTATTTTCATCAACCTCAAGAACCTGGTTTGACTTTACATTATTAAAAACCTGAAACTCTCCATTGGGCCAAATTACGGTTAATTTTTTCAGAACGGACTGTTCTCCAAGGCCTATGTGAACTAACGGCTCCGTAGCACTTTGGTAACCTCTGGATTGTTGCATTTCTGCAATTTGCTGGCCTGAATCGGTATCTGTAATAATTTTACAACCAATACCGTATCGGTTATTCTTTTTACCCCCTTTACATTTTATCCGGAGATAATTTTTGTCAGGTCCAATATTTTTGTATACATGGGCTGCATCGCCCTGATTACAAACAATAAGATCTAGCTTGCCGTCTGCATTTAGGTCAGCATAAGTAGCACCTGAACTTAGCGTCGGCTCTTCAAGCCCCCACTGTTGGGTGACATTGGAAAAACTGTAATTACCGGTGTTTTTATAGGCATAATTAGAAAGCTTTTCGAAAGGGAGTTTTTCAAGTATTTCTTTGTGGTTAATGGTGGTGCCATAAGCCAGTTTTTCAGCTTCAATCTCTGAAATATTAAGCTTTGAGGCTATTTCTTTTATGGTAGGCTCTCTGTTTAGTTCGCTTTTCAATATGTTAAGAGGTTTTTTCAACTGCTGATCTTTTCGTTGTTGAAACAACATGAAATCCAGGTTGGTGACATCACGGTAATATCCATTTGTAATAAACAAATCCGGGTTGCCATCATTGTCATAATCAGCAAACAGGGGGCTCCAGCTCCAGTCGGTTCTGGCTACCCCATTCAGATAAGCTAAATCTGCAAAATGACCTTTAAAATTGGTTTGTAAATTGTTGTGCATATATTGATAACCGTATCCACTGCGCAGCGCCGTGGTAAAGAAATCATACTTTTTGGGTCCTGCCAGTAAACCAAATCTTCTTGGATCTTCAGAAAGCATGTCTACAGTAAACAAATCCATCCAACCGTCTTTGTTGTAATCTGCTGCATCTGCCCCCATACTATTCGCACTGCTATGTTTGAAATTAGAATTAAACTGATTTTTAAAAGTACCATCGCCATTGTTTATGTAATAATAATCCGGCACATGGTAGTCATTACAGATGTATAGATCTGTAAAACCATCTTTGTTGAAGTCTGCAGCTGTGGCACTTAAGCAGTATCCCATAGTATTAACACCGGCAGCTTCACTTACGTCGGTAAATTTTTTACCGTCATTCACAAACAAATGCTGCTGGCTTTTTTCATCCCTGTGTAGAGCAGGGGTAAAGGGTGTGGCAATGTCAGCAAAAAATCTGTCGGCATGATTACCCAGATACATATCAAGATCACCATCATTATCCATATCGAAAAAGGTGGCACATGTAGCATTGCCCGGGTCATCAACGCCCCATTCGGCAGCTTTTTCCGTGAATGTCAGGTTACCGTTGTTGATGAAAAGCAAATTTCGTTTACGATCTTTATTTTTATCAGGTCCGCTGCGGCAGATATAAATATCCTGAAACCCATCATTATTCACATCGGCCAGGCTAATTCCACTCATCCAGTATGCGGTTTTTAATCCAGCTTTTTCTGTGATGTCCTCGAAGGTGAAATTTCCCTTGTTGAGATAAAGCACTGCTGGTTTTTCATTACCGGTAAAGATGATTTCGGGCAATCCATCATTGTTTAAATCTCCGGTTGCAACCCCATTTCCATTGAAAAGATAATGATATGTAAACTGATTAAGTGTATCATTTTCAGGAATTGTATTCACAAAGGTGATACCGGTTTCTTCGGGTTTGGTTAACTCAAAGATAGCCTCCTGTTCATCATCGGTTTTTTCGCATGAAGTAAAGATTGACAAGGCGGAAAGTGTGAAGCAGGCAGAAATGAAAAACGGAATATTACGCATACTGCAAACTTACTAAATCGGCATGATTGTTTTGTATAGTTCAGCGGTTCTTTATTGCCCTCAGCATGTGTTTTTTCCCCGGCGGACCAGGAAGGCGCTGTAGGGTAAAACCGGCAGAAATTAATGCTCGTTTTACAATGCCGGCGCTGCTGTATGTTACCAGAATGCCTTCCGGATTCAAACGGCTGTGTAGTGCTTTAAAAATCACCGGGGTCCACAGTTCAGGTTGGACAGACGGAGCAAAAGCATCGTAAAATATTATATCATAGGTTGAATAGTGTTCAAATTCAGCTATGTCGACATTGAGTTTAGTCAAAATGAATGAATTGTCAACATTTCGGGTGCTATTCCATGCTGCCTGCTGAATATTATTCCATGCAGTTAAAGAATCCAGTCGATTTTCAATAAAGGAGGGTACAGGTAAAAAGTCAACAGAAACCGGAAACTTTTCAATGCTTATGAAATGAACTATTTTATTGTATTCCTGCGCGTATGTCCATGCCAGATATGCATTTAAGCCAGTACCAAAACCCATTTCAAAAACGTGAATCACTTCTTTTTGAATCATGGAAAGACCTTGTTTTATATATACATAATTACTTTCCGTTTGGGCGCCAAATTCAGAATGGTAGTTTTCATTTAATTCAGAATTATAAATGGTGTAACTGCCATCAGGAGTAGATTTAATGGAAAGATAGCGCTGGTCAGCGACGTTTTTCATCTACTTTCAGAAATAAAAACAGCAAAAGTGTAAAGGCCCACAGACTGCTTCCACCAAAACTTATGAAGGGGAGGGGTATACCAATGACAGGGACAATCCCTATGGTCATACCGATATTGATGGCTAAATGAAAAAACAAAATACAGATCACTCCATATCCTAGAACACGTCCAAATGCTGTAGATTGTCGCTCTGCCAGACTTATAAGTCTGTATAATAACCCAAAATAAAGACCAAAGAATACCAGTACCCCTGCAAAGCCCCATTCCTCACCAATCGTGCAGAAAATAAAATCTGTATGTTGCTCGGGCACAAATCCCATTTTGGTTTGAGTGCCTTTAAGAAATCCACGTCCTACAAATTGCCCTGCACCAATAGCAATTCGCGATTGCTCGAGGTTATACCCCATATTTCTTGTGTCCTGTTTTAGGTTTAGTACAAGTTCAATTCGGTCTCGCTGGTATCCTTTCAAAATTTTTGTATACGCGAAGCCCACTGCAATACTAAAAATTGCACTTGAGGCAGCAACAACCAAAGTGGCAATGATTAGTTGCTTGTTCTTTCTGCCGAAGTAAATAATAATTCCGGTAATGGTTGACAGGATGCTCATTGTCCATAAATGACTAATTCCGGTGGCTTCCATAACAATTCGAGCTATGGCAATAATCAAAAGCCAGACAGCACTGAGTAGGATCCAGCCTGGTAAGCCTTCACGGTATAGAACAAGAAAAAAAGATAGGAAAACCAATGCGCTGCCTGTGTCATTTTGTGCCAGAATGAGTAACATTGGTAACAGAAATAGTAACAATGTGATAACTACATTTCGGGTTCCCTTGAAACGAATACCATAAGTGCCTAAATATTTGGCAATAGCCAGCGCAGTGGCCACTTTGGCAAATTCACTTGGCTGAATGCCGAAACCTCCAAAACCAAACCAGCTTTTTGCTCCAGAAACTTCTTTTCCTAAAAATAGTACTGCAATATTCAGAAAAATGGCAAAACCATAAAACCCATAAGCAAAATAATCTATTATTGCCACGTTGGCAAAAGCGATTGTGAGTATAATTATAATAGCTCCACCAATCCAGATGAGCTGCCGGCCAGCTACAGAGGAAAATGTAAACTGAAACGTCTGATTTACTTCTGATGTTGCAGAATAAATACTGATTAGACCAATTAGCACCAACAGCACATAGAGCCATACAGCTATCGTATCCAAGACCGGATTTTCTTCTCTGCTTGAATAGGTTCTGCTCATGATTTAATAAACCGTGGATGTTTTAATACGATCCAGCATGTCCGGACGCTGTGGCTCTTTGCCCCTGTTAAGATAGTTTTCAATCATTAAATTAGCAATTGGTGCTGCCCAGGTTGCGCCGTACCCACCATTTTCAACAATCACTGCTATGGCAATTTTTGGTTTGTCTCTTGGCGCAAAGGCAATATAGAGTGAGTGGTCTTCTCCATGCGGGTTTTGGGCAGTTCCAGTCTTTGCGCATATGACAATATCATTAATTCCGGTTCCAAAGGCGGTTCCACCTGGTTTTGTCACCATTTCCATTCCGTCAATAATCCAGTCGTAATATAACTCTCCTACAGATGCGAAATGTTTCTTTTTATATTCATCAGGCAGGTATTTATTCGAACCAATGCCTTTTACAAGATGGGGCGTTATAAACCAACCCTTATTGGCGATGGTAGCAGCACAGTTTGCCATTTGTATAGGAGTTAGCAGAATTTCCCCCTGTCCGATTGCAAGCGAAATGATCATACTGCTTTTCCAGTTTTTTCCGTGTCGTTTATCAAGCTGTTTTATGCTGGGAACATTTCCTTTGTTTTCACCGGGAAGGTCTACTCCCAGCTTATTTCCTAATCCAAAACTATGAAGGTGTTTTTCTAAAGCAGCATAGCCCGATTTAACATTCTGATATTTTGGATTATCAATGATATCGCGGAAAACCTGACAATAATAAGCATTGCATGAAATGCCTATACTGCCTTTCAAATCAGTTGGTGAACCATGGGGGTGACATCCAACAGTCAAACTACCAAGATGATAACCTCCGCTACATCCATGTAAGGTAGCTTGTTTTAATACGCCTTCCTGACAACCGATTAACGCCATCACTGTTTTAAATGTGGATCCTGGCGGATAAACCCCTTTAATTGCTCTGTTGTATAATGGTTTTTTAGGGTCTATTAATAGTTGACGGAAAGATTTAGCACGCGATTCTCCAACCAACAAGTTAGGATCATAGTCCGGTTTATTAATCAGTGCGAGTATTTCACCAGTAGACGGTTCAATGGCAATAACACTTCCTCTTTTGTTTGCCAGTAAGCTTTCGCCAAATTCCTGCAGATCAAAATCAATACTGCTGTAAAAATCCGGACCTGCCTGTGCGGGTGAATTGAATTCGTTGTCCTTGGCTTCACCACGTTCTGTGTAGGTTCTGTCTTGCCAAACGGTCTTCACGCCTTTTACACCTCTTATATAAGCTTCATATGTATTTTCTATTCCTGTTACCCCCACAAGGTCGCCGGGTCTGTAATACGGATCTTTTGCCAGTAATTTTTTACTGGCCTCACCAAGATATCCTAATATATGTGCTCCTCCTTTTACCGCGTATAGTCGGTCTGTTTTGGGTTCAACTGAAAATCCCGGAAAACGGTAGAGGTTTTCCTGTACGGCACTGTATTGATCTTTACTTAGATTACTCATGAAAACTGCCGATCCATTAAAAACATTGTTTTTTTGTCTCTTTTTGGAGTTCTCTTTGGCTGTCTGCATGAATTTATGGTATTCAGTACCGGTGATGCCCATTATTTCACAGAATGCAGCAGTGTCAATATCTTTGGTTTTAGATGGAAAAACCACCAAATCGTATATGGCAATATTGTGTACTAAAAGCTTGCCATTACGGTCATATATTATACTTCGGTCAGGATAAATTGGTATTTTATTAAGTGCATTGTTAATTGCTTTTTGCTCATATTGGTTATCAATTATCTGCAGCTGAAAAATTTTTACAAGGTAAACAATTGCTACCAGACTTAAGAGTCCAACATATACAAATTTTCTGTTGCGATGCAAATCCATATTATCTGATACCGGCAATTATTTTGTATAAAAGTATCAATAGAAATGATCCAACACTGCTAACAATGGAAACCAATAGTACCGGGAAAAATGAGTAAATAGAGGAAAAGTCCAGGGTGAAATAAATCCAGTGATGCAAAAATGTCAGAAAAAACAGGTACAAGGCATAGAACCTGAAATTTTTATAAACAGGAGTCAGATAACGAAACCCTTGTAATTGAATGGCATCGGTATCAAGAATTTTTGTGTCAACTATTATTCGTGTAAAAGCAAGGGTTGAACAAGCTGCAGCATGCAAGCCGCCGCTATTATTAAGGGCATCAAGAAATAAACCCGAAAAAAAAGCTGTAAGCAATATTAAATATCGATTGTATGTAAAGGGCAAAAGAAAAACAAATAACACGTAAGGCATGGGTTTTAACCAAGTACCAAAATTTATTTCCTGTATGAGGAAAAACTGAAATAATATAAGAAGGACTGCCCCAAAAAGATACCTTAAAAGATCAATTGCCACGTTTTGCCCTCCTGTTTAGTGTGTCTATCTGAGAAGAATGACGGTAATTTACTACATATACATGGCTGAGTTTACGAAAATCAGTAGATAATTTAACGTCAATATCGTAAAAGCTACTTCCACCGGACTGTTTTACATTGAGTATTTTACCAATAGGAACTCCTGACGGAAACTTCACTGAATAGTTGCTAGTCACTACTTCCATACCCGTTGCAATTTTTTCAAACCTACTAACTCCATTTAATTGTATTACTGTGGGGTCTTTTCCATTCCAACTGACTGACCCATCTCTGAAATTGGCCGCAGGTATCATGGGGGTGGCTTTAAATTGTGAGTTTATGACAGACAAAACCAATGAAAAATCTGGTGAAACATCGATTACAATTCCTGCAATGCCGGATGGACTCAAAACAGCCATGTCTTTCTTAACGCCCTGGTTACTGCCTTTATCAATGGTGATGAAGTTGTTTTGAAGGTGAGTAGTGAACTGCACGACATTGGCAGTCAGGTAGGAGTATTTTTTATTTCCTGAAGAATCTTTTGCAATAAATTGCTGAGTGTCAGAAAACTTCCTGTTTTCGTTTGAAGATTCCTTTAGTTTATTATTTTCTTCTAAAAGCGCTTTGTTTACATCGGCCAATTTAAAATAGTCTGTGATATCGGTTTTTATTCGAGACATACCATTAAAAAAGGCACTGCTTGTATTAAAGTAATAACTTTGCTGGTATATATTAAATCTGACTACCTGGCCTGTACTAAAAATCATTAACAGCAGGTAGACTATCAGAAACAGGTTTTTCCTTATAAATCTGATCAGAAAAACCATTTTTCACTAATTAGGCAGTCATCAAGAATTTGAATTTTCCGATGTTTCTCAGGGCAATGCCTGTGCCACGCACAACAGCTCTCAAAGGGTCTTCAGCAATAGAAACCCGCAATTTTGTTTTGGCACCTATGCGCTTATCCAAGCCTCTAAGCAAGGCTCCTCCGCCAGTTAGCCAAATACCATTGGTTAAAATATCTGCACTAAGTTCGGGAGGCGATTGTTCAAGCGCCCTAAGAATGGCCTCTTCAATCTTCATTACACTTTTGTCCAATGATCTGGCTACCTCAGAATAACTTACCATGATCTGTTTAGGTATGCCGGTCATAAGATCTCTGCCAAATACAGGGTAATCCTCAGGAGGGTTATCAAGCTCCTGCAATGCGCTTCCAATATGGATTTTGATTTTTTCAGCGGTTCGCTCACCGATTAAAAGATTATGTTCCCTGCGCATGAATTCAACAATATCCAGGTTAAATTCATCACCTGCTACCCGAATACTTTCGTCGCAAACAATACCGCCAAGGGCAATGATAGCGATTTCGGTGGTACCACCACCAATATCAATTATCATGTTGCCTTGTGGCTGAACTACATCTATACCTATACCTACGGCAGCTGCCATGGGTTCATGAATTAAATATACTTCCTTGGCTCCAGATCTTTCTGCACTGTCTTTAACAGCTCTTTTTTCTACTTCTGTGATACCTGAAGGTATGCAGATAACCATTTTCAACTGAGGAGAAATCCACTTTTGTTTTTGGTTAATCATCTTAATCATGCCTCTAATCATATGTTCTGCGGCCTGAAAATCTGCGATTACACCATCTTTAAGCGGGCGAATAGTTTTAATGCCTTCGTTTTCCTTTCCGAACATCTGCATGGCCTCTTTACCAATGGCAATGACATTGCCGGTGGCTTTTTCCAAGGCTATTATGGATGGTTCATCTACCACCACTTTATCTTTGTGTATTATTAGCGTGTTGGCCGTTCCGAGGTCAATAGCGAGTTCCTGTGTCAGAAAACTGAATAAGCCCATTTTTTAGTTTGGATATCAGTCTGCAAAATAAACATAAAACTTGCTACTTTCTCGTATTTTGAGATAAAAAATTTAGCTGCAATTCTTTGGGAAAGCCATCTTAAAAATCAAGTCCCATACTCAGATAGTGCATGGATCTTTCCCAGCGGCCTTCCTGCAAACCGCGGGCTCTGTCATACTTTACAAAATATCCAAGTATTCTTGACCTTACACCATATCCAACTCCCAAAAGCCAAGGGTTTCTGCGCGAAGTGATTGACATCGTATAGTTGGGTGTGCTGAGGTATTTTGTATTGTATGAATTTTCATTGTCAGCAGGCGATTTTCCTGTAAAGGCACAACCAGCGTCTGCAAAAGCTGTTAAAGTAAAGTGCTTGAGAAATTCAGATGCAAGTGGGCGTTTGTATAACATTTTCATTACGGGTAAACGCAGCTCGGAATTACTAACCACATAGCTATGTCCCATTCTGGCTCCTCTGTAAAATCCGCGCAGGTTACAAACCCAGGTTTGAAACAGAATTCCGTCGGGATTGAGGAAAACCGGTTTGTCAGGTAGTTGGTTTTTTTGAATCCAGTTTTCTACACCACCCAGATAAAAACCATTTTTATGTCTACCTAAATTATAAGCACCTGCTATTCTTTGAGCAAAGGTAATACTCCGCCAAACCGGAATATAGAACCTCATGTCAGATTCTGACCAAATTAAAGCATCTTTATTTGAAGGCGAAAGATAACTGTTTAGGCCAAACTTAATCTTATTTCCGTCAATTTGATTGAGACCTGAACTCACACTGTTGTCAAATAAAATTTCAAGTTTGTTGGTCCAATAGTTTTTTATAAAATCATTAATTTCAAGAGTCTGTTTTTCAGTGATTTTTGTGATGATGGTCTCCTGTCGCCAGCCCGTTGTGTATGAGTATCTGAGGCGTTCATCGGTCGGCAGCATAATCTTGTATTCAATCAATTGAGTTGCATATTGCTGATACAGATTTGGAACATTATCAAATTTTCTTATTCTTCTGAAATAGCTTAATTCATGGTCCATTAATCCTGCAAAATAGCCTGTTTTAAAATGAAAATCCGTGTAGGCTAGATCCAAACTGCTTCTTGCACCGGCTTCAATGTTTATATTTCGCTGCAAATCTGAAAGTGAAATTCTTAAATAGGGCATCAGCCAGGGGTTTCTCATTACCATCATAGGAACATTGTTATCGTATAGATACGTCCCAATGTTTTTGTTGTCCAGCTGTGTAACAATAAAGTCAGGTAAAATAGGATTGAGATTAGTACTTGGTTTTGGGATAGGCTTTTTTACTTCATCAACTTGAATACCTGCACTGTAATCAACTTCGGGAAAACCTGTCTGATATCTGTAAGCCCTGCCATTATTGCCTACTGCCTTTTGCAATGTGTCTGGATTAGACGTTCTTATGGAATTATCCAATCTTTTATCCAGTCGGAAAATAATCGACTTATCTTTCCATTTAACTGTATATTCGACTGCCGGTACCTCTGTAATCTCGTTTAATGGGTTTTCATTTACACTACCTGTGAAAATGGTATTTCGGTTATTTATTTTCACCAGTTCTACAAACATACTTCTATCGCCTGAAATAGCCTGACAAGCAACGGATCTCGCATAATTGGTGAGTCCTTGGGGAGGCAAGTACCGGTTGATGTTTGTAAACCATGCATTTTGCAAACCATTTAAATCAGATAAAAATCCCAGCATACTATCATTTAACAGGATGGGAGAACGAATGGATTGCGGTCTGTCAAATTGCGTCAGCCTTGTAACCTTGTCCTCATTTTTTTTGTACAGGTTCTGGATATTATCAGACGAACTTGCTGTGTAAATTAAATCTTTATTTTTCAGGTAAAGCAAATTGTTCTCATGCAATGAGTCATGGGTGATTTGCACAAAATCGCCTCCTGAGAGTGATACGCTGTAAACATCAGCAATGCCGTCTTTCACGCCGGAAAAGACTATATTTTGCTGTGAAGGAAGTAAGGCAAAATCATTTACTGCTAAAAAACCATTGAAGGAAAGTTTTGAAAGTATTTTACCATGTAGATTATAGGTTATAAGCGCGTAATTTCCTTTTTCAAATGTCAGCACATACAACCTATTATCTTTCCATTTTACCTTTGGAATACTGTTATCAACTATTTGGTTGAGAACCTTTAGTCCACCATTATATATCTTTTTAACCCGGTTAGTTTCTAAAAAACACAACCAAACAGAAAATTTCCCGTGATCTTGGGTTACAAGCGACAAAACCTTGCCATTTTCATTTAAATCCATGCCCGAAATATCCAGTCTGTTGATTTTTGCTGGAATTTGCGCTTTGCCTTTGGGCAGCACCATGCGGGTTTTACTTTCAAATTCCCTTATATACTTACCTTTCCATTCTGCCAAAAAATCAGTCAACTGATTTTTTGTATAGTAGGAAATTCCTGCTTCTGCCGAATGGGTATAGCGAGCAATAAACATAATGCCCGATACTACATCAATTCCATATTTTTCAATTATATACCTCCAGATACTTCGTCCCAGCAAAACTTGCTGATCGCGATTTAATTCATTAAAATTTTTAAAATTACCAGCTTCAAACCCATCGCGAATTGCCGTTTCCTGTTCAGCCCCCCAGCCGTCGGCTATCAGGGTGCTTAGACCTTCGGTAAACCAGTAGGGCAGAGCAGGGCTTTTAAGTCGTGCAAACCTATCCTGTAAGGTTCCTCCGAATACCATTTCACGTATCATAAAATCGCTGAGTCCTTTAAGAATCTGTGTAGAAAAAACAGCGTAATCTCCATTAAAATAAATGGGCAATGCCTCCGCAGGAATAAAGGTAATCCCACCGGAATGCCATTGTGGATTAACATATCCGATGTTGTTTTGCTTATAGTCGCTTAAGCTCCCGTAAACCATAAACTGGGGCCTGTTAGACGGTTTGTATCCTAGTAAATTTTCCAACTTAGGTAAATATGCTGAAATCTTTTTTTCTGCAAATCCAACAACTTTTTTAAGTTGTGTGTCATTGTAAAGCAAATCCGCATTTTCACCCTCAAAAGCCAGCCAGTGAAACTTTTTGAACTGCACACGGTTTTGTCCGAATTCTGTGTAAATTCCTTGTGCCTTGCAAAACAAACAGCATGAAAACAAGTACCAACCGAATACTGTGCGCAATAAACTCATCAGCATTGCAATTTACAAAAGAAATCCATCATGTATAAACTAATTTTGCCGTATGAAGCATGATAGCATAACCGGTTTGTCAGGAGAATTTATAGATTTGGAAAACAGATACGGCGTTCACAATTATCATCCACTACCGGTAGTGCTTGCAAAGGGGGAAGGTGTTTGGTTATGGGATGTTAAAGGTAAAAAATATCTAGATTTTTTATCTGCATACTCTGCTGTAAATCAAGGTCATGCGCATCCTGAAATCTTGGAGGCACTGTGCAAACAGGCTGGAAAATTAACACTAACAAGCAGGGCTTTTCACAATGATCAGCTTGGGCCTTATGAAAAATTCATGACAGAAACTTTTGGCTATGATCGCATACTGCCAATGAATACAGGTGTGGAGGCTTCCGAATCGGCTGTAAAACTGTCAAGAAAGTGGGGTTATGAGGTTAAAGGCGTATCTGAGAATAAAGCCAATATAGTTTTTGCCGCCGGTAATTTTTGGGGAAGAAGTATTGCAGCAGTTTCGTCGAGTACAGATAAAAACAGCAGAAATAATTTTGGTCCGTTTGTGCCGGGATTTGATATCATACCTTACAATGATTTAAACGCACTGGAAGAAATTTGCAGTAATAACAATACGGTAGCATTCATGGTAGAGCCAATACAGGGTGAGGCCGGAGTAATTATCCCTGATAATGGCTATCTTAAAGGTGTTAGGGATATATGCACACGACACAATGTTCTATTTATTGCCGATGAAGTGCAAACAGGCCTGGGGAGAACCGGTACGATGACTTGTTGCGAGCAGGAAGGTGTAAAGCCCGATCTGCTTGTTTTAGGAAAAGCCTTGGGGGGAGGTGTTTATCCGGTCAGTGCTGTGTTGGGGAGAAATGATGTAATGGAATTGCTCAAGCCGGGGCAACATGGCAGTACTTTTGGCGGAAACCCACTCGCATGTGCGGTGGCTATGGCATCAGTCAGGGTTCTGCAGAATGAAGATTTATGCCGCAATGCTAGAGAAATGGGGCAGATATTTAGGATGGAATTGCAAAATTTGGAAAGTCCTGTAGTTAAAACGGTCAGGGGCGCAGGTTTGCTAAATGCCATTGAAATTAGGCCTTATGGAAAAAACAGAACAGCCTGGGATGTTTGTATATCAATGCTGAAGAAAGGTTTGTTGGCAAAACAGACCCATCAGCACATTATAAGGTTTGCTCCGCCGCTTATTATTAACAAAAAACAAATACTGGATGCTTGCGATATCATCAAATCAGTGATATTGGAAGAAGAAAAACACAATATTTGAATTTTTATTGATAAAATGTGGGATAATTGCGAAGGAAATTCATTTGAAAGATACCTCAAAAGCCATATTTTCGCACAAAAATCATGATGAAAAACCATTGTGTTCTTGCTGTAATCCTTTTGGGATTGATGTATTCATCAACAGCTTGGTCTCAGACCACAAACCCTAGACCTGCTCAGCCCCGGCCAGCTGCTAACAAGCCCAAACCACCGAAGGAAATTGCTCCTGCTGTGCAGATTTACTTCGATTTCAATAAATCGACTCTAAAAAAAGCAGAGATTGAAAAATTGGAGAAGCTGCTGGAAGATTTGAAGTCAAAGAGTGAATATAAAATGATGCTGACCGGTCATACAGATAGCACCGGAAACGACGATTACAACATGCAGCTATCTCAGCGCCGTGTGGATGAGGTTTACGACTGGCTAATGGAAAGAGATATTGACACTTCAGTTGTTGGTCGTGTTTATTTCGGTCGCTCAAAACCCCGTGAAAAAAATGAGGGTGATGAGGAGAAAAAAGCCAAAAATCGCCGTGTTGAAATCACAATTATTGAGAAGCCGGCACCACCACCGCCACCACCGCCACCACCACCCAAAGATACTTGTGTGAAAGACACAACTGTGTTTATTGGGCAAGGTGTCTCTATTACTTTAAATCGCTGTGATTATTTCCGCATGTGCAGAAATAGCAATGCCTGCGTTTCTATAGATCGTAAGTCTGACCTTGAAGAGATTTTCGAAAGTGGTACTCCGCTGAAAACGCAGAAAGGCGATGGATTTAACTGGGCAGGAATTTACAATATTAAAATGGCAGGCGATACATGTCTTAAAAAACCTGCAAGCTTTTCAGTGAGTCTTGATCTTGAAACATATAAAAAAGCCAAACTAAGCGTTTACAAGCCTAAAGGTGAAGATTATTTGGAACAGGATAAATCGGTGCGTGTTAATATGGCAAAAACCAAAGACAATATTAAAGTGACTCTTCCGCTCAAATGTCCCGGTCAAATCAATCTTTGTGGTGTTACCGGTAAAAGCAAAGTCGCAGCCTTCAAGGATAAAAGCTCTAAAATCAAAGATATTTATGTGGTAACTTATGAACCGCCTACCATAATCCCTGCTACCAAAAAAGGAAGCAAATGGTATGTGAATTATGGTAACATACAGGATGGTAAGTTATTCTTGGTACTTAATGATGGTGAAACAGTGGTTAAAGATGTTGATCTTAATGGTATACGCAAAACCAAAACCCAAGGCGTACTGAGGAAAAAATATAAAATCAAGGCCAAACATATCAAGCGCTAATCCGATTTATTAGGTGTCGTTTGGAATTGTAGTATGGAACCGTTAACCCAGAGAAGTAAGCAGGTTGTCAATAAAAAGATGACCTTCATGGAAAGGATTTATTTGCCTGCTATTCTGCATGGTATGTGGATTACTTTCAGCCATTTTTTCAAAAAAAAAGCTACTGTAAGTTATCCCGATGTACTAAGGCCAATTGCCCCTGTATACAGAGGACAGCATGTTTTGAAGCGGGATGAAGAAGGTAAAGAAAGGTGCACGGCCTGCGGTTTATGTGCTGTAGCCTGCCCCGCAGAAGCCATTACTATGATTGCAGCAGAAGCTAAGCCGGAAGAATCACATTTGTACAGAGAAGAAAAATATGCAGCTACCTACGAAATCAATATGCTACGCTGCATTTTCTGTGGCTTGTGTGAGGAAGCTTGTCCCAAAGAGGCAATATTTCTTACCGACCGAATTGTAGACGCTGAATATAACAGAGGCAGTTTTATATATGGGAAAGACAAATTGGTAGAGCCTGTGGACGATAGAGTCGACGTATCAAAAAGACAAGTGTGGACATATCAAAATCAGTAACATGCTATTATCATTATTAGGACTTCCCCCGGCGTTTCTTATTCTTTCTTTTATTACCATTCTTTGTGCTTTGTATGTCGTAACCAATAACAATCCGGTTTACAGTGTGCTGGCGCTTATTCTAACATTTTTTAGTATTTCTGCACATTACATTTTGTTAAATGCACAATTTTTGGCCGTGGTCAATCTTATTGTTTATGCGGGTGCGATTATGGTGCTTTTTCTTTTTGTACTTATGCTTCTTAACCTAAACAAAGAGAATGAACCATTAATAAAAACGGGATGGTACGTAGCAGCTGCTATTTCTGCTGGATTACTTCTGGTTATTCTTGCTGCTGCATTACACCGCTCTTCAGAGAGTATCATGCAAAATCCTTCCCAAGACATTGGGTTGGTCAAAAATCTAGGGAAGGTGTTATTCACAGATTATCTTGTCCCCTTTGAATTATCCGGTATATTGTTCCTTGCAGCTATGGTAGGTGCAGTGCTGCTTGGGAAAAAACAAAGCGCCGAAGAAATCAGTACTTCAGAAACATCAGAAAAATGAACCCCGATTCTATTTTTAACGCATTAGATATCAGTCATTACATTTACCTCAGCAGTGTGCTGTTTTGTATTGGTTTATTTGGTGTTTTGACACGCAGAAATGCCATTGTGCTGCTTATGTGCATTGAATTGATGCTAAATGCTGTAAACCTGCTGTTTGTGGCATTTTCATCTTACATGGGAGACACCGCAGGCCAGCAGTTTGTTTTTTTTATTATGGTAGTGGCTGCTGCAGAAGCCGCTGTGGGTCTTGCTATTATAGTGATGATATACAGAAATACCAGAAGCACGGATGTAGGGTTGTTTGTTAAACTGAAAGGCTGATGAATATTCTCCTTATCATTTTACTTTCTCCCTTTTTTGGATTCCTGTTTTCAGGATTGGCAGGGAAGTACTTATCAGAAAAATTAACCGGCTGGATTTCCTCCCTAAGCTTACTCGTATCCTTTATTATTTCACTTCAGGTATTCATGGGACTTGGTTCAGGTGCGGCTGCATTTGAATCAACAGGATTTACTTTTTTGGCCGTGGGAGATGTGTTTGTTGATTTCGCCATTCAGGCAGATCGTTTAACCTCTATAATGATGTTGGTTATCACGGGTATCGGCTTTCTTATACATGTTTATTCTATTGCCTACATGCATGGAGATGCAGGTTTCTATAAGTTTTTTGCTTATCTGAATCTCTTTGTTTTCAATATGCTGGTACTGGTTATGGGAAGCAACTTCCTAATGCTGTTTTTTGGCTGGGAAGGTGTGGGACTTTGTTCATACTTGCTTATTGGTTTCTGGTACCGCAATGCTGAATACGGAAAAGCGGCACGCAAAGCATTTATCATGAACAGGATTGGTGATCTTGGCTTGCTGGTCGGATTATTTCTCGTTATTGCAAATTGCAAATCCCTCAGCTATAGTGATGTTTTTACGGCTGCGAAATCCGGTGCATTGTCCACCGAGCTGGTTACTGCTATTTGTATATCATTCTTTATTGGTGCTATGGGCAAAAGTGCCCAGATTCCACTATACACATGGCTTCCGGATGCGATGGCCGGACCTACGCCGGTTTCAGCACTCATCCACGCAGCTACTATGGTTACCGCAGGTGTCTACCTGGTAGTTCGTTGTAATGTTTTATTCGAAATGGCTCCGGCAGCGCAACAGCTCATCCTTTGGGTGGGCCTGGCAACAAGTATTTTGGCTGCACTGATTGGGCTCAAGCAAAATGACATCAAAAAAGTGCTTGCCTACAGTACGGTAAGCCAATTGGGTCTAATGTTCATTGCACTGGGTGTGGGTGCATACTCAGCAGCTATGTTCCATTTGGTAACGCATGCTTTCTTCAAGGCTTTGCTGTTTCTGGGTTCGGGCAGTGTGATACACGGAATGGGAGGTGAACAGGATATTCGTAAAATGGGTGGATTAAAATCTCACATGCCCATTACTCATTACACTTTCCTCATCGGAACGCTGGCAATTAGCGGAATGCCTCTTTTAAGCGGTTTCTTCAGCAAAGACGAAATTTTGGCCATGGTGTTTGCTGAGCAGCCTGTGGTTTGGTTTCTGGCAGTTTGCAGTGCTTTGATTACCGGAATTTACATGTTCAGGGTTTTTATGGTGACTTTCCTGGGTGATTTCAGAGGAACCGAAGACCAGAAACATCATTTGCATGAATCCCCGGTGCTCATTACCATGCCATTGCTGGCGCTTGCAGTGCTGAGTTTGGCGGGTGGGTTATTGAACCTGCCTGAACTTTTCACCCATGAACATTCACAATGGTTAAAAACCTGGCTGGCACCTGTTTTAGGTACTTCTCAAGAAGGATTACACCATCCATCACATCAAACCGAATGGATTTTAATGGGAATAGCGGTGAGTGCTTTTGTTATAGCTTGGTTATTTACCAGAAATAAATACATCGCAAAATCATCGGTACCGGAATCAGACGAAGACATTCAGGGACTTGCAAAATGGCCTGCAGGCAAATTCTTTGTGGATGAATTGTATGATGGAGTATTTGTGAAAAGTATAGAAAAGGCAGGAAACGCAATGATCAATGCAGATAGTGGAGTTTTTTCTGCAGTCATGGATTGGGTCAGCGCCGGAATATCTTGGATTTCCGGTTTGTTTGGTAGAATTCAAAACGGCAGGATTCAATATTACCTGCTGTATATGGTAGTCGGCATTATACTGATGTTGGTCATTAATATTTTTAGATAATCATGGAACTTATCTTAATCCCCATAATAACGGCTTTAATATCGGCATGGGCAGGCAAGTGGTCCAGGCGGGCAGCCTTATTGGGTTCTCTGATTACAGGTTTATTTATACTGTATTTCTTTCAGAATTTCAATCCGGCCGGTGGCCTTCAGTGGCAGTGGGATAAAGCCTGGTTTTCTTCTGCTATTCATTTTCATACCGGCATCGATGGTATCAGTATGATTATGCTGATTTTAACCAATGTTTTAACTCCTGTAATACTTTTATCCGCTTTCAATAAAAAAGAAGATACACCGCTGTTGTTTGCTTTAATCGTTGGCATGCAGGGCGCCTTGAATGGTGTTTTTGTAGCCAGAGACGGACTGATGTTCTACATTTTTTGGGAACTGGCACTAATCCCTGTTTACTTCATTGCCGGTTTATGGGGAGAAGGTAATCGATTTAAAACAACCCTCAGATTCTTTATTTGTACCTTCATTGGAAGTCTTGCCATGCTGGCTTCGCTGATATATCTGTTCAGCAAAACTCCGGATGCATCGTCTTTTTCTTATGAAGCGTTGGTTGCAGTAAAGCTTAGTGCAAATGAGGCCCTTTGGGTTGGATTAGGACTGCTGCTGGCCTTCGCAGTAAAAATCCCACTTATGCCATTGCATGGCTGGCAACCTTCAACCTACACAGAGGCACCTGCCGCAGGAACAATGCTGCTCTCAGGTATTATGCTAAAAATGGGGCTTTATGGCTTGCTGCGGTGGTTTATGCCGATGGTGCCGGAAGCGTTACCAACCTTTGTTCCTGTAATTGTTGCTGCAGGTATCACGGGTGTCATCTTTGCTGCTCTAATTGCAATCAGGCAAAACGACATGAAACGCATAGTGGCGTATTCTTCATTATCACACGTTGGCCTTATTGCGGCAGGCATTGCTGTAGCTGGCGAAACAGGTATTCAAGGCGGTTTGCTGCAGATGTTCAGTCATGGTGTTAATGCTGTCGGGCTTTTCCTGGCCATTGATATTATAGAAAGACGAAATAACACTCGTTTGCTAGATTCGCTGGGCGGCATGGCCGGACAATCCAGGGCTTTCGCTGTGTTTTTTCTGATTATAGTGCTGGGTGCAACAGCGGTTCCTTTTACCAATGGATTTCCCGGAGAGCTGTTATTGCTTAAGTCAGTGTTTGGTTTTCATCCATTTTGGGGTATACTAGCCGGAATAACGGTGATTCTTTGTGCTGTTTATATGCTCAGAATGTATCAGTTTTCCATGTTTGGAGAACCTAAAGGCACTTCATTTCCTGCACTTCAATGGCATGAGTGGACTGCACTTTCAGTTATTTTAATCATGATATTATTCTTTGGATTGTTCCCTCAAAAAATGCTGGATATCAGCGCTCCTGAAGTAAAAAATCTCTTATTGCTGATTAAAAATACCGGGGAGGCAATGTCATGACATCATTATTAATTCTGTTTCTGGGTGCCATACTGGTATTGTATTTCGGCATCCACAAGCCTGAAAAAAAATCTTTAGGTATAACTGTATTGCTGCTTATTTCGGCACTTTCCTTTTTGGTAAAGGATTGGTTTGCATTTATCAGTAAGAATTTACCTGCGTGGCAAATCAAGCTGGTGCCTGCAAATATGCTTATTTGGGACTCTACAGCCATAGCCTTTTCAATTGTTATTGTTCTAAGCCTGTTGCTTGTAATTGGCTTGTTCTCCAGAAACAATAATATGGGTGCAGATCTATTGGGTCTTATGCTTTTCAGTGTTTGTGGCGGAATGCTTATGACGTCATTTAGCAACCTGATTATGCTGTTTCTTGGTATTGAATGTCTGTCAATTCCGCTGTACGTACTTGCAGGAAGTAAAAAATCCGACCTGGCATCCAACGAATCTGCCGTTAAATACTTCCTGATGGGTGCATTTAGTACTGCCATCTTCCTGATGGGCTGCGCCTTTATTTATGGTGGATCAGGCAGTATTGAACTGGAAAGCATCAGCCGTTCATTGGCAATGCTAGGACATATTGGTGTTAAAAGCAATCTCATTTTTGCAGGTATCATTCTGCTGATGGCTGGTATGCTGTTTAAAGTTTCTGCATTTCCATTCCATTTTTGGAGCCCTGATGTGTATGACGGTAGCCCAAACAGAACAACGGTATTCATGGCTACTGTGGTAAAAATAGCCGCCTTTGCCGCATTTTTCCGTTTATTCAATTACGCCTTGTCGGATGTGAAGAACTGGTGGGGGATGACCTTGGCTATTTCAGCCGCAGCCACCATCCTTTTTGGAAATATTGCGGCAATTAGGCAAACTTCCTTTAAGCGCACACTGGCCTACTCCAGCGTGGCACATGCTGGCTACATGCTCATGGCTATACTTGCCGTTCCTGTAGATGGTTTTTGGGCCTTGTTGGTCTATTTGCTGGCTTATGCAAGCAGTGCGGTTATTGTCTTCTACATTCTTGACAGAACATCGGACGGCAAGCCTGACTTTTCCTTCGATAATTTCAATGGCCTGGGTAAAAATAATAAATGGCTTTCCTTGCTGCTTATAGTTTCCTTGTTTTCCATGGCAGGTATTCCGCTTACAGCAGGTTTTGCGGGTAAATACGGTTTGTTTAGCGGTATTATTGCCTCTTACCCATGGCTTTTAGTAATTGCTCTGGCGGGATCCGCCATCAGTATTGCCTACTACTTTAGGGTTTTCAAAAATGCATTTTTCTCCAACCAAGGTGCAGGATTTAAACAGGAAATTGGATTAACAGAAATAATATTCCTTTTTCTTGCACTGATGCTTACCCTACTGGTGGGGTGCTGGCCGGCTGTGATTACTTCACTGCAGATAATTCCGGCTTAAAAAGTCAGTCCGATTCGGTAAACAATGGATCCCAGTGGCTGGGTAGAGGCATATTCCGTGTTTGATGCATAGCCAATTAAAAACCACGATCTCATTCCTGAACTTTGAGCCATTCCTAAACCCAATATGGGTGATGTTACCCATTTTCTTTCGCTGGAAGATAAAGGACCTGTGCCCGGGAGTAAAGCATTTACAGCCCTCATCTCGGCGTGTAAAAAAGCAACTTCCCCTAAATTAAGGCGCAAAAATCCATGTCCACCGTATGTGAAGCCACTGTTTCCCTGTCCGTTTCCGGCATAAAAAGCACCATTAACGCCTGCACCCAGCATCAATGGTTTGGCGATTTTAAAGCCCGCAAATGGAGAAATTTCGCCAAAAATGAATCCATTGCTCAAGGAAAACATGAATTCTGTTCCTTTAATCAAATTGTCAGCTCCCGGTGCTTTGAAAAACGGTGGTTTGTTTACCGAGGTTGTGTCAAAAGATTGACGCGGAGCATCATCTTCATACTGTGCCTGGCTATAACCGACAGCAAAAACCGTGAAAATCAATAACAAAGCTTTTTTGCACATAAGATTAAGATACTTGATTACCCGCAATTATAGCACTAAAATTGTACCACGATTCAGTGAGTATGTCTAAAATACATAATTTTTCTGCAGGACCATCCATATTAGCGCCTGTAGCATTTGAAAAAAGCATAGAAGCCATCAGAAATTTCGCCGGAACCGGTCTGAGCATTTTAGAAATCAGCCACCGCACCAAAGAGTTTGAAGCGGTGATGGAGGAAACCCGTCAATTGGTTAAGTCCCTGATGTCGGTTCCTGATGGTTACGACATCCTCTTTTTGCAAGGTGGAGCATCAACCCAGTTTTTTCAGATTCCGCATAATTTTCTAAGAACATCAGCAGCATACCTGAAAACCGGTGTATGGGCAGCTGGTGCTATTAAAGAGGCTAAATTATATGGTGAGGTCAATGTGGTTGCCAGCAGCGAAGAAGACAATTACAACTACATTCCTAAAAACTACAATATTCCTGCAACTGCTGACTATTTCCATTGCACCAGCAACAATACCATCTATGGAACGCAAATGCAGGATTTTCCGGATAACCCTGTTCCCATGATTTGTGATATGAGCTCCGATATATTCAGCAGGCCTGTAAACACCGCATCTTTTGATTTGATATATGCCGGGGCACAGAAAAATATGGGGCCTGCAGGTGTTACGTTGGTTATCGTTAAAAAATCCATGTATGAAAGGCGTCCGGAAGGCAGAGCCATTCCATCTATGCTGGATTATAAACTGCACGGCGAGAAGGAAAGTATGTATAATACGCCGCCTGTATTTCCTATACTCGTCAGCAAATTCAACCTGGAGTGGGTGAAAGAAAATGGTGGCTGTGAAGGTATGCAGGCTCGCAATGAGGCCAAAGCCAAGCTGCTTTACGATGCCATAGACAACAGTCCTTATTTCAAAGGAACAGTAAACAAGGAAGACAGAAGTCGCATGAATGTGTGCTTTGTTTTTAATGAACCTACTCCGGATCTCGAACAAAAATTCAATGCTGCCTGCAAAGAAGCGGGTATCAGCGGCATAAAAGGGCACCGCAGCGTGGGTGGCTACAGAGCCAGTTTATACAATGCACTTCCTTTGGATAGCGTGAAGGCTTTGGTTAATGTAATGGAGACATTTGCGTGATGAAGATATTAGCCAACGATGGAATTGATGCTGCAGGTAAAGCCTTGCTGGAAAAGGCCGGCTTCAGCATAGATACGCAGAAAATACCTCAAGCAGAGCTTGCTGCCGGAATTAAAAATTATGACATTATAATTGTGCGCAGCGCTACCAAGGTTACTGCGGATATTATGGATGCCGGGCAACTGAAATTGATTGCAAGGGCAGGTGTAGGATTGGATAATATAGACATAAAACATGCGGGTTTGAAACACATTCCTGTAGTAAATACCCCAAACGCCAGCAGTCGTTCTGTGGCAGAATTGGTTTTTGCCCACATCTTTTCTTGCTATCGATACCTGTATCATACCAATAGAGAAATGCCATCTAACGGGATCAAAGATTTTAATGAACTGAAAAAATTGGCAGGAAAGGGATTTGAAGTACAGGATAAAAAAATCGGTATAATTGGTTTTGGCAGAATAGGACAGGAGGTAGCCAGAATGGCCATTGGGCTGGGTATGGAAGTGCTTGCCAACGATTATAAAAAACGGGATGTTGAATTGACGTTGTCGTTTCATCGTAAATATGCGTTTAATAATTTCAAGGTTGTTCTGCCAGGTATGAGCTTGGAAGATGTATTGAAGAATAGCGACATTATTACATTGCATACACCAGGTAGCGAAGAGGTGATTGGTGAAAAAGAGCTATCGCAAACGAAAGACGGCTCTATGCTTATCAACTGTGCCAGAGGTGGCGTGGTAAATGAATTAGCGCTTAAGAATGCTGTTGATTCGGGAAAAATTGCCTTTGCCGGTGTAGATGTGTTTGAACAGGAACCTCCTGTAAATGATGATATGCTGCAACTCGCCAATACATCGCTGTCTCCGCATATTGGAGCCAGTACTGCTGAAGCACAGGAACGTGTGGGCATTGAGCTGGCTGAGAGGATCATTCAGTTTTTTAATACCAAAAGGTGATTCACCTCAAACCTTTTACCGCACTAAGACCGGTAGCCGCACATGTGGACCAGGTGGTTTGTGGCAAACATGGCAGTAATCTGCATTTTGGTAATGTTATTCGTTCGCTGGTTGGAATTACGCTCCGCAACCACAGCGAAGAAAACTATCGTGAAGCACTACATTACTTTAATAAATTACAAACAGCCAGGGTACTGGTGAGAGAAAGTAAGGAGGGTGTATACATCTACAAGCAAACCCTACCCGATGGCAAAGAATTTCATGGGATTATAGCGTGCCTTGCCTACGAAGATTATGTAAATGGCGATATATGCAAGCATGAAAACACGCTGACATCCAAACAAAATCTGATGGTTAAGCATATTGAAGCCATTCAGAAGGTAGGTGAACCGGTATTGCTGGCCAATCCCAATGATGAGTTTATGAGCGACTGGATACAACAGCATGAAAGTGCCGATATTGTTTTTGAATTCACTGACAATCACGGCAAACATCATGAAATCTGGTTTGTAAGCGATTCGTATTCATTGGAAAAGCTGAAAATTAGTTTTTTGAAAACACCACGGCTTTATATTGCAGATGGGCATCACCGTATTGCCTCTGTCGCTTCCTACCTTAATCTGCATTCCGATAAATCAGAAAAAAGCGGAATTATGGCTTACATACTTCCCGAATCTTCATTGCAGATTAAGCCATTTCATAGAATATTAAAGCACACCGACAGGGAAGAGTGGCTTGATATGATTCACAATGCTTCAGCTGATTTTTATGTAGACTTACTCAGCAAATCCGAAAGACCTGAAAAGAAAGGGGATATTGTAACATTGACACCAATGGGTTGGTATCGTTTAAGGCTTAAACCCGGGCACACCCGTCCTAATCCGTCAGAAAATCTGGATGTTTACAGGCTCGAAGAATTTGTTTTTAAAAAGTTCTTCCATATCAAAGACTCAAAGAATGATAGCCGTTTGGAATTTGTTCGCGGAGATGAAGATCTGAAGGTATTGCAGCAACGGCAAAAAAGAGGAGAGATTGATGGTGCTTTTATTTTGTATCCCAATACAATAAAGGAAATTAAAGACGTAGCTGATGCCGGCGAGACCATGCCCCCCAAAAGCACTTGGATTGAACCTAAAATACCTGCCGGAATGCTGATTAACGTATTTGAATAAAGTGTTTTATGGATTTTAATTAAAGTAACACTTTAATTAAAACATGCTCAATTGTTTGTCCTGCTTACGGGTACTAAACAATTCCTGAAACAACATTTGAAAATCCTGAATGGCGCCGGACTTCAAACTGAAAATAGTACTGGTTTTGAAGCCCTTGCTTTCCAGGAAACCTGCACTAACCAATGCATATAAGTGCTGCGAAACGGTACTCTGGGTAAAGGGAAGTTGCGAAACCAGTTCTTTGCACGTCTGATGATTATTGGTCTGTAGCGATAGCAATATCAGGATTCGTGCCGGATGTCCGAGAGCCTTGGCTTTATTGCTGTATTCCTCAGCTTTTGCATCAAATTCGTGTTTGTTCTTTCTGGCCATTATATTCAACGCAAAAGTACAATGAAACGAATAATTGAAGCGTTTTTTATTTGTTTTTTTTATGTTTCCAGCGTCTATGGCTCCACAACCACAGTTCCGGCTGACTCATAATATCTTCCTCCGTGGCCCTGGCCAGCATTTCAGTAATTTCGCCTTCTTTCGTTTCAGCCGGTTTTGAACACAGCAACCGGGAATGGGCCTCATAATACCCCCGTTTAATCTTGCGAACCTGCAAATACCAAACTTCCTGATTGGTTTTGCGGGCAATTTTTTCTGTTCCCCACATGAAAGCGGTATCCTGGTTCAGGAACTGGGTCCAATAAGCGTTCTTTCCATTGGAAGGGTTTTGGTCTGCAATGAATGCTGTCGCTGTAACCAACCCGGTCTGACTGGCTAAAACCCGCAGCGTTTGCTCCATGGGAATGGGCATGGTGCCGAATTTGGTTCTAATGCCCAGGGTCAGCTTTTCGAAAAATGGATTTTTAAGTTGCTTGTATATACACTGTGCTTTCTGCCTGGCATGGAGTTGGGCCGACATACAAACCCATTCCCAATTGCCTTTATGGCTCATGATGATGATGCAGCTTCGGCCGTCTTCAAATGCCTTGTCATATAGTTCTTGAGGATTGTTGGTCATTCTTTTTAGCAGCTCATCCTCACTCAGACTTATACCCTTTAATGTCTCCAAAATCAAGTCGCTGAGGTGTTTGTAAAACTTTCGCTCTGTTACCTTGCGCCATGCATCGCTTTTATCAGGGAAAGCATTTTGAAGATTGGTTCTTACGACCTTTTTGCGGTAACCCGCAACATGATACAGCAGAAAATACAATGCGTTTGACAATCCGTACAACAAAGGAAAAGGCAATAATGAGATGCCTTTTAGGAGAGGATACACCAGCAGTTTGTAAATCAATTTTTGCTATTTATGTGAAATACCTGAAATCTTGTCCTGATTTAATGCTCAGCAGTGTTTCATACATCAGGTTAATACAGCTTTCAATATCCGCCTCATGAACCATTTCTACCGTGGTATGCATGTATTTCAGCGGCAGTGAAATCAATGCTGAGGCAACACCATGAGAGCTGTAGGCAAAGCTATCCGTATCGGTACCGGTGCTTCGGCTTACCGCACTTCGCTGTATGTCTATCTTTTTCTTTTTGGCAGTTTGAATCATCAATTGCAGCAGATTGTTCTGCACAGCAGGCCCATAGGTAACCACAGCACCCTTTCCGCATTTGCATTCGCCTTGTTTTTTCTTATTGTAAAGGGGAGAAGCGGTATCATGCGTTACATCGGTGCAAATGGCTACATCAGGTGCCAGTCTGCGGCTGATCATTTCTGCACCACGCAGACCAATTTCCTCCTGAACACTGTTTACCACGTAAAGTGTGAAGGGAAGTTTCTTTTTGTTGTCCTTCAGTTTTTTAACAACTTCTGCAATGATAAAACCGCCCATTCGGTTATCCAGAGCCCTGCCCACGATGTATTTTTCGTTCAGCCACATACAATCGGCTTCAAAAACAGCTACGGCACCCACATGAATTCCCATGGCCTCTACTTCTTTTTTACTGCTGCAACCTACATCTATAAATACGCTGTCTTGTTTGGCCTCAGGATCTTTGCCTTCGCGCACATGAATGGCGGGCCAGCCAAATATGCCCTTTACTACATTGCCGTTTTCGCAATAAATGTGGCAGCGCATGCTGGGCGCAATCTGGAAGTCGCTTCCTCCGTTTCTGATAACATAAATATACCCATCATCGGTTATGTAATTAACAAACCATGAAATTTCATCTGCATGGGCCTCAATAACTACTTTGTAGGGCTGACCCGGATTTATAACACCCACAGCCGTGCCATACGTATCCACAATGGTTTCATCAATTTCAGATTTGATATAATCTAACCAGAGCTTTTGTCCCGAGCTCTCAAACCCTGTAGGAGAAACATTGTTAAGGTATTTTTCTAGGAATTTTTTGGCTTCTTTTCGCATGTTTCGAAACTACAAAAAAATATGAGTATTTTTGTAAAGATGCAGTGGTTGGTTTTACTGAGGGGCAATCTTAACAAAATTATTGGTCTCATTTTAGTTTGTGGTGGCGCCGCAATTAACGCACAGCCACTTACTATTCAGCCAATTAATTACAGCGATTCAACAGTCTGGTATATTCGAAACAATACCGCCGATACATTGTATCCCACATCTCTCACATTTAAAGTTCATCATATGCTGCCCAATGCAGCCATTTTACCGGTATACACCGGTCCCGGGTTCTTTAATAACACCCAAAAAATTACCATAAAGGGTAAAAAATACACCTGGAAGTATACCACATCATTCGGTAGTTCGATAGAAGATACGCTGTTCCCGGGGCTTTCCATTCCTTTTGCAATTTCCGTTAACTACAATAGTTCTTCCAATGACACCATTATGCCGTCCAATGTAACATTGTTTACCAATAAGCCACAAATCAAAGAATGGCCTGTTGTGCCAAATGGTGCATCCTGCGATTACAAGCGAATTTTCATTACTTCACGCTGGAACCAGCAGGGTATTCACATTTATTCAACTGTATATCCTTCATTAAATCCTAATGTTTGTCAGTCAATAAGTTCGGGAGCTGCTGTCGCCAACGTTTTCAATCCGTATTCTATGCAGCAAACCCCGTCGAGGGTAGTGCCGAAATGTGCAGCGGGAAGAAAATGGACTTCTTTCGGTTATCCCAAGGATAGCGTTTTGTTTTACAGCTTTAACACAATGGATGGCAAACATTTAGACTCTATCATTGAAGGTCTTGATTCAGGTGATTATTTTGCCTACGCTTCCTGGCCAACTGTAAGTTCAACTGATTTGTATGCACAATCAAAAACATGGGCAAAAGTGGGTTTAGATATTAATGAAATACCTTTCGGCACCGGCGGACAATTCTGTTTTCTGGGAAGAAAGGGGTTGGCCAAAGGCATGGCTCAGTTTCGGTATGAAAAGGTTGTTGGCAGCTTGGTAAGTGTTACGGCAGATTACGTAATGATAAAAGAGCAGGGATTTAATGAGCTTAAACCTTATCCGGATTGCTTTGAGGATATTGCCATCGAACATAAGCCCTATGTGCCGGAAGTGGTGAAAAATGGAATAACAACATTTAAAAACTCAGTACGGATTTTTCCCAACCCCATAAATTCGGGAATTCTCAACCTTCAATGTTCTTCTGAACGGGGCTTTTTCGCAATTATGGACTTGCAAGGGCGCATTATGAGACAAGGTAGTTTTTTTAAGGATAAAGTGCAGCAGATTAATACATCGGATTTTATTTCAGGAAACTATTTTTTGGTATTGAAATCTGAAAATGGTGTAGTATTTTCTAGAAGTTTGGTAAAATTGTAATCAACTGACGTAATTTTTTTATTTAATGAAACAACTGAGCGGTTCTAATTGTCTCAATAATAATGAAAAACTCAATTACCAGAATAGCAGGATTCATTTTAATATGCAGCTCAGCCTTAATTGTTAAAACCAATACAGGCGGACCGGGCTGGTCATTGACCAATGCCCCGATAACATCTACAACAGCGGAAAGTAACTGCACCAATTGCCATAATAGCTTTTCGCTTCAAACATCAGGAACCAACCATGGCCGTATAAATTTAACCAACAACTTCACCGGCAGTGGTTACATTCCCGACTCAAGTTATACACTAATTCTGGGTTACAAAGAAACCGGCAAATCCAAATTTGGTTTCCAAATGACTTGCCTTGAGTCCGCGACATACAAGGCTGCCGGCACATTCACCAATGGCGATAGCCGAAGCCAGACCGGAACAGGTGTGGTTGGAGGCAATACACGTTATTACATAGGCCATACAAGCACAGGAACCGCAACCGTGGCAACTGACTCAACAACCTGGCGAATAACATGGAAAGCACCTTCAAAAAATGTTGGAAAGGTTACTTTTTGGGTTACCTTAAATGTTGCAAACGGCTCAGGAACCAATGGTGATTATATTTACAGCAAATCATTCACCTTTTCGCCCAGCACGCTGCTTCCAACAGCTAAAGCTAAAATCACATCAGCCAGAAATTGCAGTGGCAGCAATATTAATTTTGGTGCTGACGTAACAGGTTCACCAACATCCTACAGATGGTCATTTCCTTCAGGGACACCCACAACAAGTACTTCTTCAACGCCTGCAGTCAGTTATACAAATCCCGGTACTTACAAGGCCTTTCTCACGGTAAAAAATAGTAAAGGCGCAAGCAAGGAAGATACGTTGACATTTAGTGTTATTGCCAGACCTACACAACCTAGTATAACCCCTGGTGTTACCCAAAATATCTGCCAGGGCGATTCGGTCTTGCTTACAACCTCCACTTCCAGCGGAGTAACTTATTCCTGGAGTCCGGGCGGCAAAACAACACGTTCGTTAATGGTGAAAATAGCCGGTACCTATTCGGTGGTGGTTACCAGCACTACAACGGGTTGCAGCAGCCTGCCATCGACCGGTGTTTTGGTGAATGTAAATCCATTACCCGCCATTGATGTTGTCAGTGATAAAGATACACAGTGCACCACCAATAGCATAAAACTAACAGCCAAAAGAACCAATGCCTATGCTGATAGTTTTTCATTTAAAAGTTCAAAAGGCCCCTGGGCTTTGGATAGCATCGATTTTCAGTCCGGAACTGCCGGAAAACAGTGGTTTACTGCATGGGTAAAAAGCAGTAAGGGTTGTATATCTTCAGATTCGGTTTCCGTGCAGGTGGTGGCTAAGAAATCAGCCCCTGTATTATCAGTAAACAATCCCACCCTCAAAGGATTTACCGTAAACTGGAATCCAGTTTCCGGTGCCACTGGTTACAAGGTTAGTTTGGATTCAGGCAAAACCTTTATTCTACCAAGTTCAGGAAACCTGGGCTTAAGTCACATCATCAATTCACTTAAAGGGGGTGAAGCCCTGAAAGTTCAGGTGAAAGCACTTATCAAGGATGCCTGTGGTGAAACTGAAACGGCACAAATTACCGGCACAGCCGATACTTGCAAGTCGATTCCGTATACCGTAAGCGTGTTGAAAAACAGGCTGTGTTTGAATGACAAAGCCAACATAACCGTAAAAGGATTGAAAGGATTGAAATATGGAATACGTTTGAATTTTGGTGCGTATGGAAAAGACACTGTATTTACGCCTGTATTTTACGGAACATCCCAATTTGTTGTTGATGTAATAGATTCAGCAAAAATTGATTGTGGCATCACAACCAAGAGATTTGTGATTGAGGAGGATACGGTGTTTGTTCCTGTAACGAGCTTGAAAGATGCTCCGCAGCTAAAAATTTGCTCTAATAATGCAAATGAAAGTGTGGCCGTGCAGGCCAATTCTGCCAAATATCAGGATTCCGTGCTATGGTATAATAATGGCAAAAAAGTAGGGCAGGGGCTGAATTACACCTACACAGTTCAAAATGGAGATGTTTTGTATGCACAGGCCAAAAACAAAGGAGGTTGCACGGCCAACTCCAAAAACACCTCAATTGTAATTCAAAAATTACCAGATGCCGGATTTGGTTACACCAATAGCGGTAGTATTTATCAATTCAATGCCAATACAACCGGTGGTAATCATTTATGGTCATCACCTGTTGCAATATCTTCGAATGCATCTGCAGTTTCAGCAGATTTTAAAGATTATCTGGGTCAAACCGTGAAGGTAAAACACACCATTCAATTGAATGGATGTGAAGCATCCGATTCTCAATCTATCAGCATTGCTAAATTATCCAATGGAAAACACCGGATGGATGCAATTCGTTTGTTTCCCAATCCTGCAAATAACATGTTGCAAATGTCTGGAATCAGCGGCTCTGTCACTATAGAAATAACCGACTTTGCCGGAAAAGCAATTATACACATGACTTCCAGTGAGCATACCCTTGAAATCTCCTTAGATGGCTTGCCTGAAGGGCAATATTATTTGACTGTGTTTAGCAAAGAATACCACAAGGTGATTCCATTTACCAAAATAAGGTAGGTCTAAGACCAAAATTTCCAAAGGTGTTTGTTTATCAAAAAAAACACCTACATTTGCAATCCCAAACTCAAGGGAGCTTAGCTCAGCTGGTTCAGAGCATCTGCCTTACAAGCAGAGGGTCGGGGGTTCGAACCCCTCAGCTCCCACAAAAAAAAAGACCTGAATTTCAGGTCTTTTTTTATTTAATCAGATTCACCGATCCACTCACCCTTTTTTCAGTATCCGTTTCTTTGTCATAACAGCGGATATGATAGAAATACGTTCCCTCAGGAAGTGCCGCACCTTTGTTCATTACCTTACCATTCCAGTGATCCTCAGACGGAAGTCCGTATTTGGCAACCCGAACGCCCCAACGTGAAAAAATCTCTACTTCTATAGTGTCCCAGCCCTTGAAATAGATTTTCCAGTTATCGTTTTTTTCATTCTCATCGGGTGTGAAAACATTCGCCAGTCGCAAATCCAATTCATCGCAATTCTTAAATTTTACATTGATGGTGTCGTTTACCTCACATCCATTAGTATCCTTAATAGTGAGAATGGCTTTTCTATCCGAAACAATTGTTTGCAATACTGATTTTGATCCATTTTCCCAGGTATAATCCAGATTACCGATTATAGGCAGCAGAACCTTAAAAACGCTTCCAATGCAGGGTTGTGTGTCTTTAGGCAAGAAAAAATCGGGCACACCGGTTACCCAAACAGTACGCTCAACCGTATCTGCCGGGCAGCTGTTGCCAGTGTTATTAACCATTTTCACCTTGTGAAATCCGTTGCTGCCAAATGTATGAATGGTTGGATTGCTTGTTTTGGTTTGTCCGTTTTCAAACAGCCAGCTAATATTGTTTAGATTGTCTCCTACAGCCTTTAATATGGCCGCCTGATTGCCTCGGCAAAGCGGGGAAGGGGTGATACTGAAATCACCGCGGTTATTTTGTAAGCCGGCTCCCAAACAGGTGGAAAATGCTTCATAATCTGCGAGACTATGCTGATAAACAACCATGCCGCTATCACTTTCAAGCACCCCTGAATTCAAGGTTGCAGCCTGCACTTCAAACCAGCTCCACAAATATTGTTTGCCACTCCCCATTGTTATCACTGACCATGGTGCTGCCATTGTCAACGGTTTTTTATTCAGCAGAATCTTTGGGGTTGCAGGGCCATTTGTTATTATGCTGATAAAGTGACGATATCGTACATCTCCATCCATGGAGAAGGCCACCTTACGTGCATTTGTTGCCAAATCTACAGGAGCAATGTTTAAAATAGATGCATCGCCTTTATTGCTGCCACTGCCGTTGCCGTTGCAACCGCTGCTATTGGTGGCCTGCAGACAAGAAATGGGTTTATCGGCATACACCCTGACTGCTGCACCTGTTATTTGCTGCTCCCGGTATACCTGCCCCCGATTCAATAAAACATTACCGGCAGGGAATTTTGCGGTGGTGTTGTCTTCAACAGCCACCACGCTGATTTGAAAACGGCCATTCAGCTGAGCCGGTGGCACCACAAATTCGTTTCCCCAATATACCGTTGGCCAGGCTTGTTCATACAAATGATCGTAAGTAATGCAGCTGCCGCCTCCAATACGTGCACTTTTTACACCCTGAAAAACCGCAATACGCTTGCATCCTTTGGTAACCTTTATAATGGTACCACTCAAGTTTTGGGTGTCCAGCGCCTGTAAGAGATATACTTGACCTCTTTGCAGATTTACGTTAAGTATGCTGCCTTGTCCTTGACCGGTAAATAAATCTGCTGATAATGTTACAGAAACGCCGGTTATACCCGTATCAATAGCCATTATTGCTACCTGCGATTCCTTATCCCTGTGCCCACTCCACATGTTTACAATATACTCCTGGGCGTTTTTTAAATTTTCAACTGGTAAAACAGAGGTCATCTCTCTGCTTTCCATCAGCACATTGGCGGCAAATACCTGAACTTCTCTTTTCGATTTTAAGACTACACCTGTTCCCTGAGGGCCAAATGCCAGAACACTGTAAGCCATATTCAAGGGGATGATTACCGGATTCCAAATGCCGGGTTTTACCACAACAGGCGCTATGGAAAAATTGGTTTGCGGATTGAAAACCGTAATGGTGTCAATGGTTTCCGGCACTACATATACAAGTAAGTCATTGGGCTGATAAAGATTTTGGGTGTAGGTGAACCAGAATTCTCTGCCATAAAATCCTTTCTGCGTTTGAGAATGGGATGACTGAATGAAGATTAAAAATCCTGCCAGCCATAATAAACGTTTGAACCCAATCATCTTCTGCAAATTTAGTATTAATTCAATTCTATTCAGGCAAATTGATACATGATAACAGTCTTTTGACCGAAGAGTTAACATAGTTTGGTCTAATTGGCATGATTATTTCTGTTAGGGTGATTACCTTTGTAATCTTATCATTTATGAAAAAGACGCTTTTTACCATCGCTACGTTGTTTAGCGGTATTTTGGCCTTGCAGGCGCAAGCCCAGCTGATTGAAAAAGTAGATGTTCAACCCGGCAAACTCATCATTCCTTATGAAAAGTATTTGCTGCCCAACGGCCTTACACTTATTGTAAGTGAAGACCACAGCGATCCGGTAACACATATTAATGTTACTTATCATGTGGGTTCAGCGCGCGAACTTCCTGGGAAGTCTGGTTTTGCACACTTTTTTGAACACATGTTGTTCCAGGGCTCAAAAAACATTGCAGATGAAGAGCATTTCAAACTCATTAAGCAATACGGCGGAGATGTAAATGGCAACACCACACGCGACAGAACTGTTTATATAGAAACTTTCCCATCCAATTTTACTGAAACTGCACTTTGGATGGAAGCAGACCGCATGGGGGTATTTCTGGAGGCATTTACCCAAAAGAAATTTGAAGTACAACGCAGCACCGTTAAAAACGAAAAAGACCAGCGATACAATGTACCCTATGGTTTCCTCATGGAAGTAAAAGACCAAAATCTGTATCCTGAGGAACATCCATACAGCTGGAGTACCATTGGTTACGTAGATGACCTAAATAGGGCAGATAGCAATGATTTGAGAAACTTCTTTCTTCGTTGGTATGGACCAAATAACGCTTGTGTAATTGTTGTAGGTGATGTTAACACCAAGGATGTGGTAAAATGGTCTGAAAGGTATTTTGGAAGTATACAGCGTGGTCCTGAAGTGAAGAAGAAGCGCGTTCCGCCTGTTGTACTTCCCGAAAGCAAAGTAAAAGGCTACCAAGACCCCAATGCCTCATTACCTTTGGTTTATACAACCTTCACAGCAGCACCTGTTGGACACCCTGATGAAGCCCCAATGGATGTGTTGGCATATTTAATGGGTGGTACCCGTAATTCACCCATGTACAAACGTTTCGTTGAAAATGAATCTGCATTGCAGGCTAGTTCAAACAACAATCCCCTAAGTACGATTAATCATGAACTTGCAGGTGAATTTTCCTTCCTGATGGTAGCTTACCCCTGGGATAAGGATGTAAAATTCCTTCAAAACAAACTTAAGGTTATGCTGGACTCATTTGAGTATGATAACTTCAGTGATGATGACCTGGCGCGTGCAAAAGCTAATATTCTCAGTAATTACAGCAGCGGTCTTGAAGATGTTAGTACCAAAGCCAATTACCTATCTAATTTCTGGTACCTGGATATCAAAAATGCCGAAGGCAAAATGGCCAATCTTGAAGATGATGTCAACCGCTACAGAAATATTACCCGTGAAGATATTATGCGCGTTTACCGCAAATACCTGAAAGGGAAAAACTCCAGCACCGTAGTTATTGATCCCATGGATGTTGCCGATGGTGAGAAAAAACCTCAGTATCAAAGCTTCAACCCCAATGCCGGCAAGAAAAATCCTGTAGCGGAAGCAGAATACAGCAACCTTGTTCACAAGCCTACGGTAGATAATTTTGATCGCAGTGTTCGCCCCGTTCCCGGTGAGGCTAAAACAGTTAAAATCCCCGGTATTTACCGCAAAAAACTGGATAATGGCCTCGAAATTTTGGGGTCTGTTACCACAGAAACCCAGCAGGTACTTGTATCTATGAGCATTGATGGGGGCAGATTGCTTGAAGGCGCTGATGTGCCGTTCGGAACAGCAGATATGATGGTTTCCGCCATGAATGTGGGAACCGCAAAGCGCACTGCAAAAGAACTGGAAAATGAACTGGAAAAACTTGGTGCAGGCATACGCTTTGGCAGCAGCAGCGCATCAACCTCAGTATTCTTAAGTTGCGAAAAAGACAAGTTGGATGCAGCCCTGGTATTGCTTGAAGAAATGATGTTCCAGCCTCGCTGGGATGCAGATGAATTCAAAAAAGACAAAAAACGTATCCGTGAAAATGCCAAAAGCAGTCTGCGTGATCGTGGTGCGGGTGCGGCAAATGCCATCAGAGCCCTGCGCTACGGACAAACGAGCCTGGGGATGTATGTAGGTGCCGGAGAATATGAAGCCGTGACTTTGGAAAGTTGCAAAAAATACTATGATAAGTATTTTGCACCTGAGGTTTCAAGACTCGTTGTGGTTGGTCCCATGAATGCCGATGAAACCTACCAAAAACTGGCATTCCTGAATAAATGGCAAAAGAAAAATGTAACCATTCAGAAACCCACCGAATTCCCGCAGTTTAAAACCTCACAGATATTTGGGGTGGAATACGTGGATGCCGACCAAAGCGATCTGATTATCAGTATGCCCGGTTTATCATATGACGCTACCGGTGAAATGTTCAAAAGCAATGTGATGAATTTTGCGCTGGGTGGCAATTTCAACAGCCGCCTGAACCTGAAAATCAGGGAAGATAAAGCCTGGACGTATGGTATCAGAAGCGGCTTTAATGGCGCTTACGACGATATTAAAGGTCACTATGGTATTTCTGCCGGTATTAAAGCCAATGCCACTGACAGCGCTATTTTTGAGATTGTAAATGAACTGAATAAGTATAAAAATGAAGGTTTAAGCGAAGAGGAATTCAAATTCACCAAGGATGCATTGCTGGCCAGCGAGGCGCTGGAATATGAATCCAATGGTCAAAAGGCTTCTTACATTATGCAAATAGCTATGCGCAAATTGCCAGAGAACTTTGCTGAACAGCAACAGGAAGTACTGAAAAAGCTCACGCGCGAAGAGCTAAATGCGCTTGCGAAACAGAATCTTCAAACTGACAAAATGACCATACTCGTTGCCGGCGATATGCTATTATTGAAGGAAAGACTCGAAAAGCTGGGCTATGGAAAAGTACAGATGCTGGATGCTTCAGGTAAAGGTAAATACAAGATATTGGAAGCACCCAAAGGAACTAAGCACGATAAGAATTATCGTTAATAACCGATTAAGCAAAATAATAAGGGCTGTGTAAAATTGCACAGCCCTTATTTTTTGGGCTGGTCACAATGGTGTCAAATGTCCATAAAATGTGGGCAAAACCCACGCCTGAAATGGGCTAAAACCATGTAAATTGCAACGAGTTATCAATAAATGGATAGTAACGAAGAGTTGAATGAAAGAATCATCCCAATAAACATTGAGGATGAAATGAAAACCGCCTACATCGATTATTCGATGTCGGTAATTGTTTCCCGCGCACTGCCTGATGTGAGGGATGGTTTAAAGCCTGTTCACCGCAGGGTTTTATATGGAATGGTTGAGCTGGGGCTTGCCTCCAACAGGCCTTATAAAAAATCTGCCCGTATTGTAGGAGAGGTGTTGGGTAAGTACCACCCACACGGTGATAGCAGCGTATATGATACCATGGTGCGTATGGCCCAGGATTGGAGTCTGCGCTATCCTATGGTGGATGGCCAGGGTAATTTTGGTTCTATCGATGGCGATCCACCCGCAGCGATGCGTTATACCGAAGCCAGGTTGCGTAAGCTGGCGGAGGAAATGATGACCGATATTGACAAGGATACGGTTGATTTCAGGCCCAACTTTGATGAAAGTCTGGAAGAGCCCACCGTTATGCCGGCTAAGATCCCCAATCTGCTGGTAAATGGCGCCAGCGGTATTGCCGTGGGTATGGCTACCAACATGGCGCCTCACAATCTCACAGAAGTTTGCGACGGTATTTGTGCCTACATTGATAACAACGAGATTGAAATTTCTGAGTTGATGCAGCACGTAAAAGGACCGGATTTTCCAACAGGCGGCGTGATTTATGGTGTGGAAGGGCTCAAGGACGCATTCGAAACGGGTAGGGGACGGGTTGTTATTCGCGGAAAAGCTGAATTTGAAACTTCTTCCACAGGAAAAGAAATGATTGTGGTAACAGAAGTTCCTTATCAGGTTACACCTTCACAAATCATTATCAAAACCGTTGATTTAATCAACGAAAAAGTCATTGATGGTATATCGGCAGTTCGCGATGAAAGCGGAAGGCAGGGTATGCGTGTGGTATTCGATTTAAAAAGAGATGCTATACCCAATGTTATTCTCAATCAACTGTATAAATATACACCGCTGCAGACCAGTTTCTCTGTAAACAACATTGCGCTGGTTCACGGAAAACCTGAAATGCTCAATCTTAAGGATATGATTCGCCACTACGTGAATCACAGACACGAGATTGTGTTGCGCCGTACCAACTACCTATTATCAGAAGCAAGAAAGCGCATCCATATTTTGGAAGGTCTGCTCATTGCGCTCGATCACCTCGATGAGGTAATCGCCTTGATTCGCAGCAGCCGCACTCCGGATGAAGCCAGAGATGGCCTGATGTCAAAGTTTGGTTTGTCTGAAATTCAGTCAAAAGCCATTCTGGACATGCGTCTACAACGACTCACCGGTCTGGAGCGCGATAAAATCCGTGACGAATACAATGAGGTTATGAAGGAAATTGAATACCTGGAGAGTATTTTGGCCAGCGAAGAAATGCGCATGGGCATTATCAAAACCGAATTGCAGGAAGTAAAAGATAAGTATGGCGATGAGCGCAGGACCCGCATTGAGTTCAACGCAGAGGAAATCAACATAGAAGATCTTATTCCGAATGAGGAAGTGGTGGTTACTATTAGCCACATGGGCTATATCAAGCGCACCAGGCTCGAAGAATATAAAGAACAAAACCGCGGCGGCAAAGGCTTGCGTGGCGTAGCACACAGAGATGAAGATTTTGTAGAACACCTTTTTGTTGCAAGTACGCACAACTATCTATTGCTGTTTACAGAACAGGGAAGGTGTTTCTGGCTGAAAGTATATGAAATTCCCGAAGGCCAAAAAGCAACTAAAGGAAGACCAATACAGAATCTTATCCAAATACCACAGGATGATAAAATTAAGGCGTATTTGAATGTGATAAACCTGAAAGATGAAGATTATCTGAACAATAACTTCATAATTATGGTAACCAAAAGAGGAACAGTAAAGAAAACCTCACTGGAAGCGTATAGCCGTCCCAGAACCAATGGTATCAATGCAATTACGGTTAGGGAAGGAGATGAGTTGCTTCAGGCTTGCCTTACCGATGGAAACAGTGAAGTGCTCATTGCCAAAAAGAGTGGCAAAGCCATTCGATTCTCCGAGAAAACAGTTAGGCCTATGGGCCGAACCGCAGCCGGGGTAAGGGGCGTGACGCTGGAAGGCGCCAAAGACGAAGTAATTGGCATGGTTTGTGTTAATCCTGATAATAAGGAAGCCACCATGCTGGTAGTTAGCGAAAAAGGATACGGCAAACGAAGCGACCTGGATGATTACAGAATCACAGGGCGTGGAGGAAAAGGAGTAAAAACCATTCAAATTACCGAAAAAACGGGTGATTTGGTAGGTATACTACCCGTTACCGACGCTGACGGACTCATGATCATCAATAAAAGCGGCATGACTATTCGTATGGCTGCCGATAAACTGAGAATTATGGGCAGGGCTACACAGGGTGTGCGTCTCATTAATATCAAAGAAAAAGACAGCATTGCCGGAATTGCAGCCGTTCCACGCGAAGACGGTGAAGATGAATTGACTGAAGGAGGAGAAGCCACAGATGCCGGCGATGCTATTACACCCGAAAATCCAGTAACTGAATAATATGAAAAAATTAAGCTTAATCTTGGCCGCCTGCCTGATATCAGGGATAGCACAGGCTCAGATGTCTAAAGTAAAGAGTGCTTTTTATGCCATTGAGGGTGAAAAAAGTAACAGTGCCGGTGATGTACTTGAAGGTAAGAATTATATTGATGAAGCCTATAAAGATCCTAAAACCGCCAATAACAATCGCATGTGGCTTGCGCGCGCTATGGTTTACAGCAGGGTCTTCAATATGCGCGGCAATGAGTTATTAAAAGAAGGATCAGCGGGTTCAGGCCTTAAATCAGGCTACAGTATGATGCAATTTATTAAATCTGCAGATAAGAAACTTACCGATGATATTGATGTAGCATCTCTTGAATGTGCCACCAGCTTTGGGGTTGCATTCAATGAATCTGAAGAATTGCTGGGAGAGAAGAAGTATGATGACTTGCTCGAATACTACAAAATCATCATTTTTCTGTACGATGAAATGGTAAAAATAGATACTGCTACCATTAATTCATTGGAAAAACAAAACATCAAACGGAAGTTTTTGGTAGACAGATATGCGAATTTAGCCATGGTATCTAACAATCCCGCTGTTAAAAAAGAGATTTTGCAATCTCTAATAGATCAAGGCTCTAATTCTACTGTAGTATTTGAAGCAATGAGCAAGTTTTACATGGAAGCCGGGGATACTTCAGGTGCTGAAAAAGTGATTCGTGTGGGACTGGAAAGAGCACCGGCTGATAATAATATGTTTCAGGTACTCGTTAATTATTTTGTTTCTATTAATAAGGTAGAAAAGCTAATGGATGATGTAAACAAACAATTGGAAACCAACCCTGACTCAAAATGGTATTACACCAGGGCTTATTTAAATGAACAAGGTGGGAGATACGAAGCGTGTATTGCTGACTATCAGAAAGCCGTTGAACTTGATGAATTCAATTATGACGCTCAGTTCAACCTAGGTCTAGCATTTATGAAATATGAAAGCAAAAAGTATTATGATCAAATGTCCAGGGCTAATGCAGCTAAAATGAAGGAATTGAACGCAAGTCTGATTTCTTTGTTTGGTCGTGCAAGAGGTCATTTGGAAAAAGCCAGTGAGAACTCAGCTTATGGTATTG
>VHBA01000005.1 GCA_016872175.1 Sphingomonadales bacterium
CATGAAAACTGCGTCCGTGGTTGCGCGCATCGAAAGTTATTACCCTGCAGGTTTTACTTAATATACCGGCGGCATAATGCCAGTTGTCCAGCATGCCGAAAATGCCATGAAGTATGTAAACAGCCGGGCCGGAATCGCCGTAAATGCGGTAGTTGGGGAGTGATGACATTACAGTGCAAAATTAGTAAGTATGTTGCTAATGGATAAAAAAAATGGCGACCTTTTGGGACGCCATTTGTTAATTATTTTACGTGAGAATTAATTCAATACCGATTCAACCGGGGTGTATTCCAGGTTGAAGGCTTCTGCCACGCCTTTGTAAACAACCTTGCCATTCACCACGTTCAGACCCAGACAAAGCTCCTGGTTCTTGCTGCAGGCAGTTTTCCAGCCCTGATTGGCCAGTTGGATAGCATAAGGAAGGGTTGCGTTTGTAAGCGCCAGCGTGCTGGTGTAGGGAACTGCACCGGGCATATTGGCCACGCAGTAGTGAATTACGTTGTCAACCTCATAAATAGGCTCAGCATGGGTTGTGGGTTTGCTGGTTTCGAAGCAACCGCCCTGGTCTATGGCTACATCCACAATCACAGCGCCTTTGCGCATGGTGGAGAGCATGTCGCGGGTAATAAGTTTTGGCGCTTTGGTACCGGGAATCAACACACCACCAATAACCAGATCTGCTGTTTTTACCGCCTGGCGAATATTGTAGCTGCTGCTGTACTGAGTATCCACATTAGCAGGCATGATGTCATCCAGCTGACGCAAACGTGGCAGGCTAATATCCATGATGGTTACGTGAGCGCCCATACCGGCAGCCATTTTGGCCGCCTGGGTTCCAACGATACCGCCACCAAGTACCACCACTTCAGCGGGCTTAACACCGGGAACACCACCCAGCAGAATGCCGCGGCCACCCATGGGTTTTTCCAGATATTTGGCGCCTTCCTGCACGCTCATGCGACCCGCTACTTCGCTCATAGGCACAAGCAAAGGCAAACTGCGGTCGGCTTTTTCTACGGTTTCGTAGGCCAAACAAACCGCATTGCTCTTAATCATAGCATGGGTTAGAGGCTCGTAGCTGGCAAAGTGGAAATAGGTAAAAAGCAGCTGATTGGGCTTAATCAGGTTGTATTCGCTTTCAATAGGCTCTTTTACCTTGATAATCATTTCGGCAATGCCGTAAACATCTTCAATGGTGGGCAACAGTTTTGCACCGGCTTCTGTGTATTCGGCATCATCAAAACCACTGCCATTGCCTGCACTCGCCTGAACGTATACAGTGTGGCCGTGTTTTACAAGTTCGCTTGCGCCCGCAGGTGTCAAAGCCACCCGGTTTTCGTTGTTCTTTATTTCTTTTGGTACTCCGATTATCATAAGTAAAAGTGGCGCAAAGATACTCACCTTTGAGTTTCTATGACAAACCAAACAGACCTTCCGTAAAATATTGCCTATTTTTGCCCTGTGAATATGAACTGGCTTCAGAAATATGCCTTAAACCTCGGTTGGTTTTTATTGCTGCTGGGTGGCATCTCGCTCCTTGATCGCGGGGTTTGGTCCTATGTTGGAATAATGATGGTGCTTGGTGGCATGCTCAATATGCTGAATACCATTCGGTTGGTTTATTTTGGGAAAAGCCCTTTCCTTGTCAACCCCGGAATTATGCATATCATGAATATGTCAGGTGTAATTCTGCTGTCAGCAGGTCATATTTTTACCAACAAAAAAGAAATTTCATGGGAGTTGCTGGGTTTTATGGCACTCAGCCTGATTGTTATGTTTATCGCGAAGTCCGGTTCGAATAGTATACAGCCAACCGGGTCCAAAAAGGCCTCAACCGGTCGTTAAATCCTGCAACAGCGCCGCTGTACTTCGGTTCAAAATCTGAAAAACTTCTTCAAATCCCTCCTGTCCGCCATACCAGGGATCGGGAACATTTTCATCCGTGCCATGCATATCCCATTTGCGCATCAGGTGCACTTTTTTATGCAATTCACCATCCTCACTCAGTGATTTTACATTTTTTTCATTGCTGCGGTCCATCACCACAATCATATCAAATTCTTCAAAATGACCGAGCGTAAATTGCTTGGCTATATTGGTAAAAACCAGTCCGTTGTTTTTTGCACTCAATAGGGTTCGTCTGTCGGCTCCTTCACCCGCATGGTTGCTGCTGGTTCCTGCACTGTCGATAAAAAACCGGTTTTGTAATCCGTTTTCATGCACATGCTTTTCAAATAAGGCCTTCGCCAACGGTGATCGGCAGATATTGCCCAGGCAGACAAACACTACCTTGAATTGCATGGGTGCAATATTAAGGCTGCATGCCTACATCCAGCCCATTTCCGTGCGGATTTTGTGTTTGGTGTTGCATTTGCTGCGCCTTGAACCACAAGCACTCAGGGTTATTATAAGCAATAATATGCCGATTATTCCGGGAATTAAACGATGTGTATTCATATCTGCATAACGCCGAATTAACCCGCGTAATTGTGCAGAGAACGTAAATTTCCCTAAACCGTGTTTATTCCAGTTCTAATTCTTCTCTTGTTTTTTTGTCAATACCCTGCCTGTGAAGCATGATGGATATGGTTTTTAGCCTGAAATAGGACTCACTTACATACAAATAGCCGCCACAATGATTTCCGGTTCCCCAGCTGTTTTTTACCTTGAAATATCGTATTCCGTTTTGGTCAGTGAGCATACCTGTAATATGCATGCCATGGTCATCGGTGGTAAGCTGTCTGTCGAATTCATCCTGTCGGAGTTCTGCGGTAATCTGCTTTTCCGGGTAGGGTTGGTCAAAAGCTGAACCGCTGCGCATGGCGCCGGCATCGTTGAAAAACCGTGAATCATCGCCTTTTTTCTTTACCAATGTATCGCTCGCAGGTAAAATACCCAGTCCGTCACGGAATGAGAATCCTTTTTCACTCACATCCGCAGCCCAGGCCACACTGTAGCCGTTTTTGAGTGCAGTTACCGTTGCCTCAGTAAGCTCATCAAGCGTGAGGTTGTAGGCCTGCTGCATGCTCCAGTTGTCGGGCACCTCAATGGTGAATGGCTTATGGTATGGGTGGTGCGTAAAACTGGTCAGTGCAATATAATCATCCATATTAAGCCCCAACTCTTTGGCGAAGGTTAAGGGGGTGTATTCTTTACCACGATAGTTGAACTTTTCCGGGATTTTACCCAAATACGCATCCAGCACACCCTCAACGGCTTTAATCCAAACCTTACTGTAAGATCCACCAGGATTGGTTTTTAGCTTTTCCATCATGCCCTGCAGCAGCGCCAGCATTTCATCGTGGTTGTGTCGGCTTTGTCCGTATTCCAGGCCTTTGTAAACTTCTTCCGGTACAATGCCGTATTTACCCACGATGTAGGGAATGTCATGCCCTTCGCCACCTTGCTCAAAATTGCACTTTCCATTCATGCGAATATAATTGATAGCTTTCTCCACATAACCCCAGCGCACTACATACATTTCGCTTAGATCGTGATTGCCTTTTCCGGTGCGAAGCAATTCGCTTTCCAGCATGCTCAGGGTGCTGAAGCTCCAGCAGGTAGCTGTTTTGCATTGATCGCGTACTTCTCCCGCAGGCAATTCATAAACGGTTTTGAAATTGTATTTACTTCCGGTTTTGTTGGTGATGGTTTGCTGTGCATATGCAACTGAAACCGAAACAAGGAGCAAAGTCAATGCAATAGTTCTCATAACGGCAAATGTAAGAAAACAAGGCTTATTTGAAATCAGTTTTCCCTAAATGGTTGGCGCACTATAAATACTTTGGGGTTGAAAAAATAACGTTTATAAAATTTTAGTGCATTCTTTAAGAGTATATTTTTGGTATATACCACAAAGCTGTTTTCTATGGGTTCAGCACCCAGCGTGCTTTTTATTTCGGTGGCTGTGCGCCCAAGCTGGATTTTTTTAATTCCGGTGCCCGTAAATTTATCAATCAAATTAAGCATCAGCCACTGATACAGATGCCACGCTCTGGCATGTTCAGGCCGATAGCCCATGTGCATGGCAAAAACCGTATCACCCGATTTAATCGCACTAAGAAAACCCACTATCGCCCCGTTTTCATCATAGCAAAAAACAGTTTTATAATTATCTCCAAATTCTCTGCAGAAACCTTTGATCAGTCCTTTTAAGTTGGGCGGCAATGCCAGGGTTTTATTGGCAAGCGTTGCGGACAGCATATCGGCCATAATACCTATATTTACTTCATTCAGTTCGCTTCCGCTTTTCCACTCAGAGGTGAGATGCTGGCTGCAGCTTAGCGCCTTGTTTACCCGCACCCGGTATTTACTGTGCATGGCCAGTTTATAATCCTCAAAATTTTTCCATGCAGGGTGGATTTTCAACAACATGAAAGGTTCTGCCTGAAATACTATGCCTTCCTTGGTTTGTGGCTTACCCCAGTAGTTGCAAACCAATGTGCGTATGCCTGGTTGATTTATTATAGCCTGAGTTTCATCCTCTTGGTTTTGGTTTAAAACAGACATGCCCGGTGTGCAGGGATTGCCCGCAAAAACAAGGCTGCCTTTTCTCAGCGAGGCATTGATCAGCCTAATGAATAATCTGGAAACATACCTGCCGGTAGGTTTGCTTAATTCAGGAATGTAGATTGAGATATTGCCCGTGTATGTCTCATGGTTCAATAATCTTTGTCCGAATGATGTTTCAATGTTTAGAACATTGCTTCGACACAAAGCAACCGTTGTGAAGCAGAAAACAGACATACTGCAAAGCTAACAAAAGTATTTGGTATTGGTTTTTTCATCGGATTGAAATGGCAATAGGACCGAAATTTAAGGTAATTCAATCCTTCGGCGTGTAATTTGCACGATATTTGAAAGTTATTACAAGATGAAAAAAGGCATTCTTATTATTACAATCTTCTCCGGCATTTTGGGCGCGTATGCACAGAAAGCCAAACCTGTCAAGGAAACCAGCACTGCTAAAGAAGCTGTTAAAGACTATCCTGTTGCCAAAAGTCTGGCTTCCTACAAGTCTTTGCCGCTAAAAGCAGATATATCAACCCTTACGGATGTTCAAAAGCAAACCCTGCGTCACTTGATAGATGCCGCCAAAGTAGCTGATGAAATTTTCTGGCTGCAGGCTTGGGGTGACAAAAAAACATTGTTGGATAAGGTGAAGGACGATGCCTTGGCAAAATTTATCCTATTAAATTATGGTCCTTGGGATCGCCTCAATAACAACACCCCATTTGTTCAGGGGGTTGGTGAAAAGCCCAAAGGCGCTAATTTTTATCCAAAGGATATCACAGCTCAGGAATTCGAAAAATGGGATAATCCCAATAAAAACAATCCTTACACCATCGTACAAAGGGATGCTGCAAAAAACCTTGTGGCCGTGCCCTACCACACTGCATACGAAGAGAAAATACGGGAGATGGTGAAGCATCTGTCATTGGCAGCCAATGCTGTCAGACAGGAAGACGACCGTTTTGCCAACTTTCTTATTGAACGATGCAATGCATTGATGCAAAGCAACTACAACAACAGCGATATTCACTGGCTGGGATTACTCAACAACTGCCTTGATATCATTATTGGCCCAATTGAAAATTACGAAGATGAATTTCAGGGTTCCAGAACTGCTTTTGAATCTTATGTGATGATAAGGGATATGGCATGGACCCAAAAACTTGAAAAGTATGTTTCATTGTTGCCCTCTTTGCAGCAGAGCTTGCCCGTGGATGCCGCATACAAACCCACACTGGCCATAAATTCAGCACAACCAGCACCATCAAACGGTAGTGCCGATGCACTGCTGGTAGTGGAAGCGCCTCTGCCCGGTGCTCCGGACGGCCCCAAACCCGGAAGTTCCCTCGCTGTATTTGATGTAGTTTACTATGCAGGACATAATAACGCCGGCAGTAAAACCATTGCCGTGAATTTGCCAAACGATGAAACCCTGCAACAGGAATACGGAACCCGCCGTTCCCAGCTAAAAAATGTGATGCAGGCAAAATTTGACAATATGGTAAAACCCATCGCAAACCTCATGCTGGAAGAAACACAGGCAACGAAAGTGAACTTTGATGCATTCTTCAACAACGTAATGTTTCATGAAGTGGCACATGGTCTGGGAGTGAAAAACACCGTAAATGGCAAAGGCACGGTTCGCGAAGCACTGGGCGCCGGATTCTCTCCCATTGAAGAATGCAAAGCCGATGTTTTGGGTTTATACATGATAACCAAACTACTTGAAACCGGAGAACTAATTGGTAATGGTGATGATTTTTACATCACCTTCGTGGCAGGAACCTTCCGCAGTGTGCGTTTTGGTGCCGCCAGTGCCCATGGCAAAGCCAACATGATTATCTTTAATACGTTGCTTTCAAAAGGTGCAATAACCCGGCAGAAAAACGGTAAATACAATGTCAACGTGCCCGAAATGAAAAAGGTAATAAGCAACCTCGCTGCCGAGTTGCTAACCTTGCAGGGAGATGGGAATAAAGAGGGTGTATCCAATATGTTGATCACCCGCGCCGTTATATCTGAAACGCTTAAGACCGATCTGTCAGGTATTGAAAAAGCAGGTATTCCCGTTGATTTGATTTTTGAACAGGGAACCGAAGTTTTGGGCTTAGACAATAAATAATAATCAGTTCAATGAGAATAAAATCCTGGATCTCTTTTTTTACCGTTGGGACGGTACTTACGCTGCTGGTTTTTTGCAGCAACAAAAAATTCACTGCCGGAGATTCTTTGCTGCTAAGGGTTACCGGAATACTTTCCGAGAAGCACTATGCCCCGGTGAAAATCAATGATGAGTTTTCCAAAAAATTGTATGACAACGTGTTGGAAAAACTCGATGATGACAAGCATTTCTTTACCCAGGAAGATTTTAAAAAACTGGAAAAATATCAGTATTCACTCGACGATCAGATAAAAGCAGGCCGCTATGATTTTTTTGACTCAGCCTGGAGCATTCTCATGAATCGCCTAACAGTATTAGAAAAGCATTTTAATACAACCCTGGATAAGCCATTTAATTATGAGGGTAATGCCAGCTATACCGTCCGTGAAAATACAGAGAAATATCAGCCAAACCTTAAGGCCTTGAAGGATGACTGGTCATTGTGGCTGCAGTATCAAACTGTAGATAGGCTGTATCGCAAGCAGGAGGCCGCCCGAAATGCCAAAGATTCTGCCGGTAGCACCGCCAAGCCGTTTGATACGCTTGAAACCAAAGCGCGTCAGGAAACCCGAAAGTTTTGTACAGATTGGTTTAAACGCTGGCGTAAAATGGATAAACGCGATAAAATTTCGTTTTATGTAAATGCAATTTCGGAATTGTATGATCCGCATACCAATTACTACCCCCCCGAGGATAAAGCCAACTTTGATATCAGCATGACGGGTAAACTGGAAGGTATTGGCGCCACATTGTCTGAGCGTGATGGTTACATAAAAGTGGAACGTATTGTGCCCGGAAGTGCCAGCTATCGGCAGGGTGAACTTAAGGCCGGAGACCTCATCATCAAAGTAGCACAAGGTGCTGCAGAACCTGTGGATGTGGTTGACATGAAACTGGATGATGCCATTCAGCTTATTCGTGGTAAAAAGGGAACAGAAGTGCGCTTGACAGTCAAAAAACCCGATGGCAGCATAAAGGTTATTCCCATTATCCGCGAAGTAGTAGTGATAGAAGAAAGCTATGCCCGCAGCGCGATTATTGATTTTGAAGGCAAAAAGATCGGAATCATTCAACTGCCCAGTTTCTATGCCGACTTTAGCGAAAGGGGCAGAGGTCGTCACTCTTCTGAGGATGTTTATATGGAGCTCTTGAAGTTAAAAGAGGCAGGGGTTGAGGGCGTAATGCTCGACTTGCGCAACAACGGCGGAGGTTCATTGGCTGATGCCATTGATATGGGCGGACTATTTATCAAAGATGGCCCCATTGTACAGGTGCGCGAACCACGCGGTGGAGTAGATGCTCCCGGTGATCCCGATCCCAACATCGTGTATGACGGACCACTGCTCATTTTGACAAATGCCTACAGCGCCTCCGCCAGTGAAATTTTGGCCGCTGCCATGCAGGATTATAAGCGCGCCCTGATTGTTGGTTCAAAAAGCACCTTCGGCAAAGGCACCGTTCAAACTTTTATTCCTATTGGAGGTGGCAGCTCTACCGATTTCCCAAAAGGTTACGGTCAGCTGAAGGTTACCATACAAAAATTCTATCGAATTAATGGTGGCACAACCCAGTTAAATGGTGTAACCCCTGACGTAATTATTCCTGATATCTATGACGGTATTCCACAAGGGGAGCAGGAGATGAAACACCACCTTGCGTACGATAAAATTAAACCGGCTGCATATAAACCTTTCAATGCCTCATTTTCAGGCCGTTTTGCACCTGCCATACAAGCCGCAAAAAGCAGAATTTCCGAATCGGAGCATTTTGCTAATGTTCAGAAACGGTCTAAAAGCCTTGCTGCCATGAGAGATAGCTATACATGGAGCCTGAACCTCAAGAAATATGCGGGGCAGCAAAATGCGCTCAAAGAGGAAGAAAAACAATATTCAGACAGCGCCTATAAACCTATGGATAGGAAAATAGAACCACTGGCCGCAGACCTGGCAGAGGTCAAAGGCGATGCTACCCGTGAAGCCCAGCGTAAGGAATGGCTGAAAATGTATGCCAAGGATGCATGGCTGGATCAGTCAATTCTAATGATGAAAGACTTGCTGAAATAAATTTCAATCTCGCCAAAGTGGCGTAAACAAAATGCCTGACAGCACAAGAACCAGGAAATTGAGTGCTGTAAGCAGCAACAAATCTTTGTAAACAGAACTTACCAGCAACGGCTGCAGCGCCTTCTGGCTGGCCTGCATGCCAACCAGAATCATGGGGAGAATGACAGGCAGCGATAAAACAGGTGCAACAACACCCGGCTGATGGGTTTTTCCGGCAATGGCCGAAATCATGGTAAAAATGGTTGAAATTCCAAGGCCCGTTAGGAATAAAGAAGCCATGTAAACGATACCATGCTGCACCGGATAGCCCAGCAGAACGGAGAAAACCAGCAGGTTGAGAAGACTGAAAACCGCCATCAGCAGACCATTGTACGTGATTTTAGAAATTACAATAATGAATGGTGATGCTAGCTGATTAAGGTAGATCCAACGGCTGCGGGAGATTCCGGTGAAACTTCTCGATATGGCTTGAAAAGTGCTGAAAATCAATGAAATCCAAAACAAACTATTCCAGGTTTTTATTTGAAGATTTGGGTTGCCCAAGTAACATAACATCCCTATGGTAAGAAGCTGCAACAATGCGGCTGAAAGAAAAAACGGCTTTCGAAAATCTGAAGCAACCTCATGGATTACCAAAATCCAAAACCTTCTAATACCATTTTGCATACCGAAATTCTGTTTTACATTCGCGAAGATAATTCAATACCTAAATCAATGTTATATTTCATTAAACACCTTACCGCTGATGAACAGCAAATAGTTACCAATTCACCACTTTACGTCAGCTTGCTAATTGCCGGTGCAGATGGAAATTTCGATACAGATGAGAAGAAGCGTATTGTGGAACTTGTGCATATTAAGACCTTTACAGAGAGATTTGAACTCCAGAATCTCTATAAGAACCTTAATAATGATTCAGAGGAGCAAATCAGAAACATGATTTCTTCTCTTCCGGAAAATACCGATGAGCGCAATACGATTTTAAGTGAACTTATAGCCAGGCTCAATGATATTTTTCCAAAGCTGGATGCTAGTTTTTCTGTTCAATTGTATTCAAGCCTCAGACAGTTTGCTGTTTATATTTCTACGGCAGATGGCGGATGGTGGGGTATTTCAGCAGTATCAGATGCTGAAAAAGCCTTCGTTAAGCTACCCATGCTAAATCCACCTGTCCATTAATGAAATGACCTTATTCAATAAAATACTGATTGCCAACCGCGGTGAGATTGCCATTCGGGTAATGCGCACGTGCAGAGAACTCGGAATTCCTACCGTTGCAGTCTATTCGGAGGCGGATAAAAACGCGCTTCATGTCCGCTACGCCGATGAAGCTTATTGTGTCGGAACAGCGGCTTCCTCAGACAGTTATCTGCGTCAGGACCGTATTTTGGAAGTAATTAAAAAAACCAGCGTGGATGCTGTCCATCCCGGTTATGGCTTTCTGAGTGAAAATGCCACATTCGCCCGCCTGCTGAGAGAAAATGGGATAACGCTGATTGGCCCTTCTCCCGAAAGTATGGATATGATGGGCGATAAAATCCGCAGTAAGCAGGCTGTCGAAAAGTACGGAGTGCCGCTGGTTCCGGGTATCAATGATGCCATCACCGATGATACTGCTGCATTGCAAATTGCCAAGCAGGTTGGTTTCCCGGTCCTTGTTAAAGCCAGTGCAGGCGGTGGTGGTAAGGGTATGCGTGTAGTGTATGCCGAAAATGAGTTTGCACAGGCCGTACAAACCGCCCGAAGCGAAGCCAGAAGCGCTTTCGGTGATGACAGCGTTTTCATTGAAAAATACGTGAGCGGCCCGCGCCATATAGAATTCCAAATAATGGCCGATACACACGGCAACATGTGTCACCTTTTTGAACGGGAATGCAGTATTCAGAGACGCCACCAAAAACTGGTGGAAGAGGCGCCCAGTGCAGTGCTTACCCCCGAACTTCGCAACCGTATGGGTGAAGCCGCGGTTAATGTGGCCAAAGCATGCAATTATTCCGGTGCAGGTACGGTAGAGTTTCTGCTTGGCGATGATGGCAATTTCTATTTTCTGGAAATGAATACCCGTCTGCAGGTGGAGCATCCCGTAACAGAATGTATCACCGGACTTGATTTGGTGAAAGAACAAATCAGGGTTGCTGCCGGCCTTCCCTTGAACTTTACGCAGGAAAGCTTGAAAATGAGCGGCCATGCGGTGGAGCTGCGGGTTTGCGCCGAAGATCCGCGGAATAACTTCCTTCCCAGCGTGGGAACCCTCACCGATTATGCCATTCCCAAAGGCCCCGGTGTGCGTGTGGATGATTGCATGGAGCCAGGCATGGAAATACCTATTTTCTATGATAATATGATTTCCAAACTTATTGCCTGGGGAGGAGACCGCGAAACTGCCATTGCAAGGCTCATACGGGCAATTGATGAATACAGCATTACCGGTATTGAAACCACCCTTGAGTTTGGGAAATTTGTACTTAACCACCCCGATTTCAGAGCAGGCAATTTTGATACCCATTTCATAGCCAAGCACTACAACCCAGAGGAACAAACAGGAGAAATGTTTTCTTCAGTAGAGCAAAGTGCTGCCGCCATGGCCGCTGTGGCTTTTTTTCAAGGGGCAAAGTCAACGGTAGATACTACTTCTGTTTCTGAATCCGGCAGTGCCTGGTTTAAAAATCGTAAAAGCTACTACGCTTAACCCCAAGAGGCATGAAACCCAGCAGCCATGCCGTATTGATTGTGGATGATTTTCATCCCTCACTTACAGATTCTCTGGAAGCTGCGGACATTGCTTTTCACTGCGAGCCTCAGGCCAACAGAAATCGTATTATCGAACTGCTTAGTCAAGGTTTTGAAGGACTTATTATTCGCAGCAAAACACCCGTAGATAAGGAATTACTGCGGGCTTCAGCGCATTTGAAATGGGTAGGCCGTGGTGGTTCAGGTACCGATAATATTGATGTAGAAACCGCTGAAAATCTGGGCATAGAAATATTTAATGCGGGCGCTGCCAACGCCGATGCTGTGGCTGAACATGCAGTTGGCATGCTGTTATCACTTTTACATAACCTCGCACGGGCTGATGCAGAAGTTCGAAACCGCATCTGGAAACGTGAAGAAAACCGTGGGACAGAACTGAAAGGGAAAACGGTGGGTGTTATCGGCTACGGAAATACGGGAATTGCTGTTGCTGATAGGCTGCAGGGATTTGGCGTAGATGTGATTGCTTATGATAAATATAAGCAAAATTTTGGAAATAACCAAATAAAAGAGGTGAAATTGGTAGAGTTGCAGCAATCTGCCGATATCATTACGTTGCATGTTCCATTAACCAATGAAACCCGCTACATGGTTAACCATGCGTTTATTGAAAAATGCAAAAAGCCTTTTTATTTGCTAAACCTCAGTAGGGGAGAGGTTGTCAATACGATGGATGTGCTGGCAGCCATGGAAAATAACCATATTGCCGGTTTTGCAGCTGATGTGCTTGAAAACGAGAAATTGCATGCTTTTGCAGAAAGTGAAAACCAATGGTTCACAGCATTGATAAATAGTTCCCGAACAGTATTGGCACCGCATATTGGCGGATGGACTTTCGAAAGCTACCGAAAGATTTCTGAGGTGCTGGCTTTTGAAGTATGCCAACGAATGTAATGATTTCGTAATTCTGCCTCTGCTTTTGTCATAGCAGTGTTGCTTCCAGACTGAAAATCAATCTTTTTGTCAAAAAAAAGCAGGTTTTTGCAACCTTTGATTAAGGGGTTGTTAAATCGTTGATTTTTAGGTAAACTTGCAATCGAAAGTTCGGACGAAAAAGCGGCTTTCATCGATTAAAGAAAAAAGACATATGAACAGAACTATACTTAAGTTTCTTTTTGTAACTATTCTCAGTCTCAGTGCGGCAGCAGGCATGGCACAGACCAGTTTTGCCGACTTCCGTGTAAAGGTAACTTTTAAAGGCGCTCCCGTTTCGGGCGCCGTAATCAAAATGTCAAAAAACGACATATTGGTAAAAACAGACACCACAGACAGTGATGGTTACTGCGTATTCCAAACCCTGGATCCCGGAACCTATGACATGGAAGTGGAAAAAGGAGGTTACAATCCCGTTAAACTTGAAATTCCCCTTTCTGTGGGTCTTAATCCCCAGCAGGATGTTTCTCTGACCCAAGGGATGGGAACGCTGGTTATTACAGGCGTTGCCAAAAAGACGCCCGTGGATCTCATCAAAAACGAACGGTCTGTATCAAACAAACAACTGCTGCAAGGCAGTCAGCGCGGTTTGGGTGCCGTAATTTCTACCAATGCCGCTGTGGTGGCTACCACCCAGGGTGTTTCGGTTAGAGGTACCCGCGCAGATGGCAACGGAACATTTATTGACGGTATGCGTGTTATTGGTTCAGGCGCCCTGCCTACATTGGGTACGGATGCAATCGCAGCCAATATCGGTGGTATCCCTGCCATGTATGGTGACCTTACCGGTGGTGCTTTCAGTTACACATCTCGCGGTGCAACAGCCAAGCTTGTTACTGCCGTTGAAGGCATTACTTCTCAGGGGTTGGATCCTTTTGGTTACAATACGGTGGAAGGCTTTGTTTCAGGTCCGCTTTGGAAGAAAAAATACAAGGATGAAACCGGAACCACCAAAGAATTGGTGAAACTAGGTTTCGTATTAAACGGTAACCTGGGTTATTTTAAAGACCCCGCACCCACCCGCACAGGTGTATATGTGGTAAAAGAAGACAAACTGCGCGAGATGGAAGAAAATCCCCTGATTATAACGCCCAATGGATTTGTGCATCGCGGTGCGTACCTGCGCGAGAGCGATTTTGATCGCTTGAAGGCACGTCCAAATTCACCTCTGTATCAGGGTAACTTCATAGGTAAACTTGAATTCCGACCCAATAACCAGATTACAGTTACCGGTTATGCTTCTTATTTCTATAGCCAGGGTATTGCAGCCAGTAACTCTATCATGAACTACAAAAACAACGGTCGTACTGATAATACTACTTTTAGAAGCTATCTGCAGTTTACGCAAAACTTTAAAGTAGATAAAAACAGCAGCATAAAAAGTGCCTTCTACACAGCCCGCCTCGAATATCAGAATGCATCCGGTATGGGTCGCGATGCCAATCACTTGAACAATATCTTTGATTATGGTTATGTAGGTACATTTCAGTCATATCCAATGCCTGTTTATCAATATGCAAACTATGATCAGCAGCAAAATCCTAATAAAGAACCTCGTACCGTTACCGATCAGTTCGGCAATACCGTTCAGCTGAGAAACTACTGGGAATTGGTTGGCTATGCCGATACCCTGATGACCTTTAACCCAAGTAATCTCAATCCTACAAGAGCACGCTACACGCAAAATGTATATAATTACTATGCAAGCCGCGGTTTCAGTGTTAGAAACTCCTCTCAGGTGTTTCAGAGCCAGGGCTTGATGAATGGTTTTAACCCCAATAACGTATATTCACTGTGGGGAACACCCGGTGGCGTAACCAGCGGCTACAGCAAAAACCAGGCACAGCGTTTCTCGTTGTTTGCCATTGGTCAGATGCAGGTGAAGCCTAAAACGGTTGGTGGACGCGAACGTACACCACACGATCTGCAGGCCGGTGTTTATTACGAACAGCAAATCTCTCGCGGCTATGGTCTGGGAGCTAATGGTCTTTGGATTCTAATGGGTCAGCTGATGAACCGCCACATTTCTGAATTGGATCGCAACAATCCTATTCTTAGTTATGACGCAAATGGCGTATTCACCGATACGGTTCGCTATAACCGCCTTATAAACTACGCCGATCAGAGCAATTTTGACCGCTCTTTCCGCAATAAACTGATTTCTCAGGGAGCCCGTGACGTATACGGTAAACCTGTGGATGATCGCACTTTCGTTGACATCAACAGCTACAAACCCGGTGATTTCTCCATAGACATGTTCACTGCCGACGAACTGCTAAACAACGGTAATGGATACGTAAGTTATTTCGGCTATGACCACATGGGCAACAAGGTATTCAGAAAGCCTGCAATTGAAGAGTTTTTGAACAATCCCACCATGCGTACCATTGGTGCATTCCGCCCCGTTTACATGGCTGCATGGTTGCAGGATCAGTTCCAGTTTAAAGACCTGATTTTCCGTCTTGGACTGCGCATGGAAAGCTACGATGCCAATCAGTATGTGCTGAAAGATCCTTACACATTGTACCCTATCCGCACTGCGGCAGAGGTTAAGAAAATCAATGGAATTGACGTGGCTCACCCTGATAACATAGGCAGCGATTATGCTGTATATGTTAACGATTTGAAATCGCCAACTAAGATTGTCGGCTACCGCAATGATGACCGCTGGTATAACGTGGACGGAAGTGAACAGCGCAATCCTGAATTTTTGGCCAACCAGACTTCCAATGGCCGTATAGCGCCTTATCTTGTAGCTACCAACACCGATAGCCTTGTACTGGGCAAGGATGCACTTCGTGATTTTACACCCGCACTGAACTTCCTTCCCCGTATTTGGTTCAGTTTCCCGCTGGAACCAGGTCGTAAGACTTTCTACGTAAGCTACGATGTGCTTGCGCAAAGACCTAACAACGGTGCTTCTTTCTTAACCATAGACGAACTGTACTACTTGAAGAACCGTCAGGGATCTACCATTTCTAATGGTGATCTTAAAAGCCGTTTAAAAACTGATTATGAAGTAGGTTATAAGCAGCTCTTCGGCCGCAAGAAAAACAAAGGACTTGAGATGGCCGCTTCTTACTCGGAAATCCGCCGTGACTTTGGTCTGTATCAGATAGCTCAAGGTTTCCCCGTAACCTATACTACCTATCGTAACATTGATTTCGCAACCATTACCGGTTTCCGCGGAACTTTTGTTATGGAAGAAATAGGACCACTCAGCCTCCTTGCCAGCTACATGATGCAGTTTGCCGATGGAACCGGATCTAACATCAACTCTCAGGCTGCCCTGATTGCCAGCAATCAACCTAACCTCAGAAATGTAATTCCACTGGGCGAACTGGATATCCGCCACAACGTGAAATTGTCTGCTACATGGGCCTGGGCTGGTGGAAGAGACCTGAAAACCAAGAAAAATTTATATACCGGTCCTGTAGTAGGTGGTAAAGAAATTTTCAAGTTTACCAGCTTTAACATCATTGCAAACGCCTACAGTGGCGCACCCTACACACCAACTACACGTCCCGTGCAGATTGGTGCAGTTGACAGAGCACAGATTAAAGGTGTTCCATACGGTGCACGTCTGCCATGGCAGCAAACCATTGATATTAACATCACCAAAGGCTTTAGCCTGAAGCGTTCCGGTAAAGACAATCCCCTGCAGCTGAATGTTTTTGTTTGGGTGCAAAATGTACTCAATACCAAGAATGTGGTTGGTGTCTTCCCATTCACCGGTCAGCCCATGGATGACGGCTTCCTCAACTCCCAGGCCGGTCAACTTCTGGTGCGCAATCAGATTGATGCCCAAAGCTACACCGATCTGTATAAAATCCTGTTGAACTCTCAAACAGGCAGTTTTGGTGCTCCCAGAAATGCCCGTGTAGGTATACGTATGAATTTTAATTAATGTTTTACTTCAATTACAGAAATCCGATGAAATCCAATCAAGTGAAAAGTGTTTTGATTATCACTGCTGCAGCATTGTCTGCAGTTGCAAATGCCAGACCAGTAGTGGGAACCTCCAGGGTTCGCCCCAAACAAAACAATGACCAGCGCCTCACCATGTTGGCCAATACTTGTGAACCGGCCTCAACCAGCGCCGATCTTGATATAAACAACGTAAGGACCAAACTGCTGAATGGCGGTGATATGTGGTGGGATTTGAATAACCCCAAGTATGAAATACCTAAGGTTACCGATCCCAATGCTGTGCGCAAACATTCACTGTTCTCCGGTGCCATCTGGATTGGTGGTAAGGATAACGGTGGCAGCCTTAAACTGGCAGCTATGACTTACCGTCAGCGTGGTTCAGATTTTTGGCCCGGTCCCTTGGATACTACAACTGCCAGTACCGATCCCGTTCGTTGTAAAAATTACAACCGCATGTGGAAAGTTACCCGCGATGACCTGGAGCAGTTTGAAGAAAGTAAATTTATTTCCCAGACCAACGATATACGCGAATGGCCTGCAGGCCGAGACCGCGCCACCAAGACCGGAAATGAAGCGCGCTACCTGGCTCCATTTAAAGACATAGATAACGATGGTGTCTATGAGCCCGATTTGGGTGAGCATCCCGTGCTCGATGAAAGACGCCCTGTAAGTGAGAATGGCGTGGACAGACAGCCCGATATGTTTATCTGGTGGGTTTTCAATGACCGTGGAAATATTCACTCTGAAACACAAGGACAGCCCATTGGTGTTGAATGTCAGACCACCGGTTTTGCATTCGCTACCAATGATGAAGTAAACAATATGACTTTCTACAGCACAAAAATCATTAACCGTGGTTTCACTACCCTCAATGACTGCTACATGGGCCAGTGGGTGGATGCTGATTTAGGAAACTATGCCGATGATTATGTAGGTTGTGATGTAAACAGAAGTCTCGGTTATTGCTACAATGGTGATGATGAAGATGAAGGCGTTCTTGGTTATGGTCTTAACCCTCCCACCGTTGGTGTGGATTACTTTGAAGGGCCAACAGATACTGCTGGCAAACAAATGGGCCTGAGTCATTTCATGTATTATAACAATGACGCGGATCCTATACGCGGTAATCCCGATTTGGCACCAGAGTTCTATAACCTGCTTCAGGGTAAATGGCTTGGTGGACAGACCGTAACCCGCGGTGGAACGGGTTTCGGTGGTAGTCAGCCCGCTAAATACATGTTCCCCGACAATACAGATCCTGACTATCTGGGTAGCAGCTGGACTGAAAAATCCAGTGGCAACAAGCCCGGTGACCGTCGCTTTATACAGAGTACAGGGCCTTTCGAACTAAAAAGAGGTCAGGTACAGCGTATTACCGTGGGTGTTGTATGGGCAAGAACAACCAGCGGCGGTGCTCTTGGTTCATTGAATGTGTTGAAACTTGCTTCAGATAAAGCGCAGACATTGTTCAATAACAATTTCAAAATTTTGGATGGTCCCAATGCCCCTGATGTGGAAATTCAGGAACTTAACCAGGAACTGGTGTTGAAAATGCTCAATACAGGATCTGATAAAGTAGAAGCATACCAGGAAACTTACAAGGATGCCAACAACCAAACCAAAACATACAAGTTTGAGGGTTACATGATTTATCAGTTGAAGGATGGTACCGTAAATACCGGTGATCTTGATAATGTTGACAAGGCCCGTATGCTCTTCCAGTGCGATATCAAAAATAACAGGGCACAAATTATCAATAAAGTGTATGACCCCAAGTTGGCAACCTTGATACCTGTTGAAAAGGTAGATGGTGCTGATAAGGGAGTTCAACATAGTTACAGCATTAAGAAAGATTTGTTTGCTACCGGATCCAATACGGATTTGGTAGATTTCAAACCTTACTATTATATGGTTCTTTCGTATGCGACAATTTCAGATGATCCCCTTCAGGCAGATCCAAACCAGTTCCTTGCAGGTCGCAGAAATATCAAAGTTTACCGCGCAGTTCCCCATAAAACCGAACCTGAGAATTTCGGCACAGCGCTTAACAGCCAATATGGTAGTGGCCCTAAACTGACCCGCATAGAAGGCCGCGGAAATGGTGGTAACGTTTTGGAATTTACCAAAGAAACAATTGACGAAATCATGAAAAACGGTATCAGCAACAACCCTACCTATATGGGTGGTATGGGACCTGTAGCCGTAAAAGTGGTTGATCCATTAAAAGTTCCCAAGGCAAACTTTGAACTATATTTCAAGGAGCGCACCGCTTCAAATGCTACTTTGCTTCGCGATTCCATGACTGCAAACTCTTACTGGGTTCTTGTAAACAAAACAACGGGTGATACCATTGCCGGTGATACTACGTTGGCTACTAAGTTTGAATCGTTGCAAGGTCGAAATAGCGAATATCCTGCCAAAGGAAAGTATAGAGCATTTAACAATGCAAATCCCAATGTGAGTCTTGCTGACTGGGGTTTGAGTATTGAGATTATTCAGGTTAAAAACCCTGGCGAAAATGCCGAGGCCGATCCTTCCAACAGCATGGTTTCGTGGTCTGTGGATTGGGAAGATAACGGAAAACAATGGCTCACTGCCGTTATAGACAATGACGCACAGAGCACTGCCTCAAGTGGCGCCCTGTGGCAAAACTGGATTCGTTCAGGGACCAATGGACGTGGTGGCACTTTTGATGGTCATTTGCATGATTTTTACGACGCAGGTGGCACATCCCTTGACCCCGGTCAAGCTTTTGAAAGAATCTGGAATGGAAGAATAGCACCTTATGCACTTACGGCCCGCACGGCCTTCAATCCCAGCAATGGACGCAATACATATGGCTTTGCATGGACCAGCAATGGCGCCACAGACAATCCATTATCTGAAGTAGCAAGTATAGAATTGGTAATCACTAAAGACAGAAGCAAGTGGACACGCTGTGCTGTACTAGAAATGGCGGATGATGAGGTACGTAATAGTAACGAAGGATCCATTTATAAATTCTCCATGCGCGCTGGTACTTCACGTGATCGCAATCTAAATCCTCAGTCAGGCAGTACCGGATTAAGCTGGTTCCCCGGATACGCTATTAACATGGAAACCGGTGAGCGCCTGAATATTGCGTTCAGTGAAGATAGTTATCTGGGTGGTGAAAATGGCCGTGATATGATCTGGAACCCCACAGATAAAGTATATAACGATAATGGTAATTATCCCGCACTGGGCGGTAAACACTTTATCTATGTGTTCGGTACCGGCCTGACCATGACAAACCGTGCGATTAAAGGCGAGCGTTACTATGGCGAAGATGATGGTAATTTCAATCGTTTCCGTACCGGTTTGGCAAACGTTCCTACAGGTACCCTCGAGAAGCGTCGCTTCCTGAGTCAGGCGATGTGGGTAATTCCAACCTACATGGCAGCCGGCTACGATATGACGAATGGAGTACCGCCAACCGATGTGAAGTTTAAAATCAATATCCAGAAGGCATATACAGCATTCAATACCGGAAGCACAATCAACAATACCCGTCCGATGTATTCATTTGATGCCTCTGACATTGCGCCTACCGTAAGCAAAGAAGTTGGTAAGAAAAACCTGGATCTTGTGAATGTAGTTCCCAACCCTTACAGGGCCTACAGCGAATATGAAAACAGCCCGATTGACAGCAGGGTGAAAATTACCAACCTTCCGCCAACTTGCACCATTACCGTATATGATATGGCTGGCAACTTTATTCGCAAAATCAGCAAGGCTGATGAGAAAACCTATTATGAATGGGATCTTAAAAATGGTAACAATGTGCCAATTTCGAGTGGTCTATACCTAATTCATGTAAAAGCCCCCGGACTCGGTGAGAAAATTGTACGCTGGTATGGTATTATGCATGCAATTGACCTGGATACTTATTAAACCTTTAAAGAAAAACACAGTGAAAACTAAATATATAGCAGCAATTACCATGGGCATGATGGCAGGTGTTTCCGCCTTACATGCAGGAAATCCTGAACGTCAGGGGCAGGCAGGTGCCATGCAACTAACCATAAACGGATGGGCGCGCAGCAGCGGCTGGGGATGGGCAAACGGCGGTGGTATTACCGGTGTGGAAGCCATGTATATGAATGCCGCAGGCCTCGACCGCAGTGCCAGCAAAACAGAACTGGCCTTCAACAGAACACAGTGGCTGGTAGGTTCAGGAATTGCCATTAATAACTTCGGATTTAGTCAGAAAATAGGTGAAGACGGAGATAAAGGCACTTTTGGTGTGAGTGTAATGCAGTTTGGAATCAAACCCATTGAAATAACCACGGAAAGCAATCCTTATGGCGGAATTGGTACCTACAGGGTCAATATGACAAATATTGGACTTGCTTACAGCAAATCATTCAGCAATAACATCTCCGCCGGTATGGTTGTGAGGGCCGTCAATGAAGGTATTCCTGATGCCCGTGCGATGGGCATGAGTCTGGATGCCGGTGTTCAGTATACAACCACATTGCGTCCAACCTCCAATAAAATCAAACAGAACGATGTGAAGTTTGGTGTTTCTATGAAGAACATCGGACCTGATATGCGTCATCAGGGAGATGGACTCAGCTACAAGGCAATCATCTCAAACGGCGATTTTTCAAAGACAATGCAGCCCAAAGTAGATAAGATAAAATTGCCCTCTCTGCTAAATATCAGTGGTTCTTATGATATACGTCTGGATAAAGATGCAGATGCCTACAACAATAAACTTACAGTAGGGTTTGGTTTTACAAATCACGCGTTTACAACCAATCAGACAACCCTTGGATTGGAGTACACATACAAAAATTTCTTATCCGTTAGAACTGCATTTGTATACCAGGAAGGGGCTTTCGACAAAGAAAACCGCACCAGTGCCTTCACCGGGCTTTGCGGAGGTATCAGCTATGATATAAAAACAAAGTCAAATATTGTTTCACTTGACTACAGTTACCGTGCTACCAATCCCTTCGACGGAACCCATTCTTTTGGTTTGAGGATTGGACTGGGCGGCGAAGACGAATAAGAACGTAACAAAATTTATTATTAACTTTGCAGTGTTGCACCGTTGTAAAAACACCGGTGCAACCTTTTTTTAAAAGAAACCGATGAGCGATATTCAATATTTTACCAAAGAAGGACTCGAGAAAATCAAGCAGGAACTGCATTTTCTGAAAACAGAAGAAAGAACCCTTATTACGCAGGCTATAGCAGAGGCTAGGGATAAAGGCGATTTAAGTGAAAATGCCGAATACGATGCTGCTAAAGAAGCTCAGGGACATCTGGAAGACAAGATCAGGCAGATGGAAACCCTGATTGCCAATGCGAGGGTGATAGACAGTTCTCAGCTGGATACCAGCAAAGTTTCTATACTTTGCAAAGTGAAAGTGATGAACCACAATGTGGGTAAAGAGGCTGTATATCAACTTGTAAGTGAGACTGAAGCCAACCTTAAGGAAAATAAAATTAGTGTAAAAAGCGCCATCGGTGCCGGTTTGCTTGGAAAAGCCAAAGGAGAGGTGATTGAAATTTCCGTGCCTGCAGGCACCGTGAAACTCGAAATTCTGGATATAACGCTCTAATAATGGCCAGTATTTTCAGCCGTATTGTTTCGGGTGAAATTCCCTGCCACAAAATTGCGGAAACAGATGATTTTCTGGCTTTTTTGGATGTGATGCCGCTTGCGCAAGGACATGTGTTGGTTATACCTAAAAAGGAAGTAGATTACATTTTTGACATGGAAACCGATGCCTATGCTGGTTTGTGGACGTTCGCCCGGCAAGTGGCAAAAAGCCTGAAAATGGCTATTTCATGCAAACGTATCGGTATCGCTGTGATTGGCCTAGAGGTGCCGCATGCACACATACACCTGGTCCCTATGAACGAAGTGGGTGATATAAATTTCACACGTCCTAAACTCAAGCCTACACAAGAAGAGCTGGCTGAGACAGCAGAAAAGATACGCACATATATCACCGCTTAGGTCTTAGTTTTTTATCTTTGTTTCATGTATCCTGAGATTTTCTCACTTGGACCTTTTACGGTTCAGGGTTATGGCCTGATGATATTCATCGGGGTGATGCTGGCGTACATTTATATGTTGGCAAACCTTAAGAAACACGGCTTGAAATCGGAAGATGTGAGCGAAATGTTTCTCTGGTGTTTTGCTTCGGTTGTTGTTGGGGGTAAGATCTTTTTCTGGCTGGAAGATCCAGGCAGGTATTTTAGCAAACCCTCCCTGCTTTTCGAGTCATTTGGCAATGGCTTTGTGTTTTATGGTTCTTTTTTATTAACCGTTCCGGTTCTCATATTTTGGTTTAAAAAGAAAGGCGTTAATCCCTGGTTAGCATTCGATTATGCCGGAATAGCAGGTGCTATGGTCCATGCTTTTGGTAAGCTGGGGTGCTTGCTGGCAGGTTGTTGCCATGGCAAGGTATCAACCGGATTCTATGCCATTGTTTTTACCAATCCAAACTGTCATGCATCGCCGTTGAATACCCCGTTATATCCAACCCAGTTATGGGACGCCATAATATTATTTATGGCCATCGGTCTGATGTTGTTCATGAAAGTAAGGAAATGGTTTGATGGACAATTGTTTCTTACCTACGGCATTGTGTATGCCATAGGCAGGTTCTTTACCGAAAAATACAGAGGTGATGAGGAGCGTGGGTTTATATTGAATGGTTTGCTCAGCCACAGTCAGGCAATTGCCATAGGTGTATTTAGTGTTTGTGTGTTAATTTTTATCTTAAGATACCGTAAAACCCGCACCCAAAATGCAGTTTAAGCAGATTGCAGGCCAACAACAGCTAAAATCAAAGCTTACAGCCATGGCTGCCAGTGGTCGTGTGCCTCATGCTCAGCTAGTGCTGGGGCAGTCTGGGGCCGGAAATTTGCCCATGGCACTTGCCTTAGCTGCGTATCTTCTTTGTAAAAATCCGCTGCCTGAAGATAGCTGTGGAGAATGTGATGCCTGCCGTAAAATGAAGACTTTCACACACCCCGATTTGCATTTCTCTTTTCCGTTTCCATCCAGTTCCGGCGATACCTGTGTGGATCTCTATCCAGAATGGAGAAAGGCATTGCAGGCAGAACCCTACCTGAGCTATGAATCTTGGATGCGGTTGCTGAGTGCCGAAAATAAGCAGGGAAATATTCCCATTCTGGAATGCCGTGCCATTATCAGGAATCTTTCCATGAAGGCCTATGAAAGCAAATACAAGATTTTGCTGCTTTGGCTACCCGAATTTTTGGGCAAAGAAGGCAACGTATTGCTTAAGTTTTTAGAGGAGCCCCCGCCGGATACCTTATTTCTGCTGGTATGCAGCCAACCAGATAAGTTGCTGAGCACCATTGTTTCACGCACACAATTGTTGCGTGTTCCGCCTATAGAAGAGGCAGATCTGACTTCATACCTGGCTGAAAGACTGGAAATAATACCCGAAGAGGCCGCCCGGTTTTCCATGATGTCGGGAGGTGATTTGCTCAAGGCGTTGGTTCTGGCCTCCAACTCAGAAAGCCCGTATATGGAACCCTTTAGGCAGTGGATGCTTTATTGCTATAAAAAGAACTTGCATCAGTCTGCCAAATGGACTGAGGAAATCAGCGGAAAAGGTCGAGAATATATCAAAGGTCTTTTGCTGTATGGGATAGAAATTATGCGTGCCATAGCCGTAATGGATCATTTGGGTGAGCGCAACGGACTGAATGAACACGAAAAAGAATTTGTGACAAAATTAGGTAAGCTGATGTCTACCAAAAAGATAGTTGGGATATTTGAGGTGCTGGACGCCGCCATTTATGAGGTAGAGAGAAATGGTAATGTAAAAATGATATTTACAGACCTATCCTTCAAAATCAGCAGACATTTTTAATTTTTTTTATTGCAAAGCAACCCTTTGATACCGGAATTCTTCTATAAGGTAATTGGGGTCTATGAAATACCTGCATGGCATCAGTGAATGCGGACATCACAGAGAGCGAATTGGTCAAGGCCTGTCTGGAAGGGAATACCCGCGCCCAGCAAGCCCTGTATCAGAAATATGCACCTGCGATGTATGCCATTTGCCTTCGGTATTGCGGCTCCCCTGATAACGCCAAAGATATGCTACAGGAATCCTTCATCAAGTTGTTTGAGAGTCTGAAGAATTTCAGGTTCCAGGGCTCTTTTGAGGGCTGGACCAAGCGCATAGCTGTTACCACCTGTCTTGATTTTATCAAAAAACTCAAACAGGAGCCATATGCGGATGAATTGGAGAACCACACCGATTTGGGAGTGGAAGCCTCTGTTTTTCCGGCACTGGGCATAAAGGATTTACTAACATTGTTGCAAACCCTGCCCGTAGGTTACAGAACCGTATTTAACCTATATGCCATTGAAGGTTACAATCATGGTCAAATTGCAGAATTGATGGGTATCAGCGAAAATACCAGTAAAACCCAGTTGTTTAAGGCCAGAAAAATATTGCAGGTTAAACTGAACGGAAACGGATAAAAATGTCAAACGAACAAAACTCCATAGATGAATTGTTCCGCAACGGATTGAAAGACGGCGGAATAACGCCCCCTCCGGGTGTGTGGGAGGCTGTTTCTGCCGGTTTGCCAGCTGCATCGCCCGGTTTGGTAACGCTTGTTGTGAAATCTGTTTGGACCTGGGTTGCAGTAGGTGGAATTGCTGTTGGTGCCGTTACTGCGCTAATTCTATCTGAAAAAAATGAGCCTTTGCCTAAAGCTGAGAAATCAGCCATAAATAACGCCCAGAAAGAGGTTTCAACGCCCAACGTGCTGCCCTCAGAAAAAACGGCTCAACCTGCCGTGGTAACCCCACAGAAAACCCAAGTTAAACAAAGCCTGCAGGCTGACAATAAGCCTCAAAATATAGCTAACAGTGATAATGCTGCCACGGTGCCTGCCGTAGAAAATTCTGCAAATAAGAACCAGACAACGCGCGTGCAACAAACACCGGAAAAACAAGTTCCAAAACTTGAAGTTGTGCAACAAAGCACAGCGGAAGATGCGCCTTGCGGAATAAATGTAAAGGTTATAGCCACCAAAAACAATTTAGATAACAGCTGGTCATTTACTGCCGGTGCTTCCTCTGTTGCTTTCCATTCATGGAGTTTTGGAGACGGCGAGACCGGATCGGGTAATCTCGTTCAGCATTTATATCCGGATTTGAATGCCGAATACGAGGTAAGAGTGCTTGTTTTTAGGTATGTGGGTTGCATTGATTCGGGCAGGTGCACGGTGGTTACAAGGCAGCGTCATCCCGGGTTGTCTGTGCCGGATCTGTTCACACCGAATGGTGACGGAATTAATGACGAACTGGAGATTACTACGCCAGATGTTGCTTCGTTTAACCAGGTTGTAACAGATAGAAACGGCAAGCAGGTTTTCAATAGCAACAGTGCTTTGGTGCGCTGGAATGGCAAATGTGCTTCTGTCGAATGCCCTTCAGGAACTTACAGGGTTACCATTACCTACAAAACACAATCGGGAAAGCAGGCCGTAACGTTTACCAAGAATGTGCTATTGAAAAGATAAAACAAATAAAAATAATTCGTTAAATCGAGAAAATATCGAAGATGAGAATGATGAAGCATCAAAGTAACACAAAAAATATCACTAAAAATGTGGTGTTTTCCCTCAAAAACCATATTTTTGAGGCTTCCCAAACTAGGAAAATCAACATTATGAAAGGTTATACAGCCATTTTCAAGAAAATTGTGCCGGTACTGGCCCTGCTTTTTGCAGGCAACTTTGCTGCAGCACAGTGCACCATCCAGTACAGCGGATCGTTGTGTGTGGGATCGCCCTTATCTTTTATAGGTGCCAGCACAGGTACAACCCACGACTGGGATTTTAACGGCGAGAATACAGCTTCAGGACAGAAAAACCTGAACTACGCTTTTAAGACTCCCGGCGTAAAAAACATTCGCTACATTACCACAATCAATGGTAATAAGTGTACTTCCAACATTCAGCTCACCATCAAAACCAGCCCTGTTCCTAAGCTGAAGTTACTGAGCCAGCCTGAGCAGTGTTTCAGGGGTAACCTTTTCTGCTTCAGCGACTCAACAAAAAACCCTAACGGGTCTCCCATTCGCTCAGCCAAATATGTGGTGGGTGATGGTCAGTTTTTTCAGAACGGCAGCGTTGTAAACCCATTTTGTTATTCCATTAAGGACGTTCGTGGCGGCTGTTTTGATTTGTATGTTGAATATACCGATGCAAATGGTTGTTCCGCAAGCGATACCATTGTTTGTGCTGCTAAGGTTCGCGAAGCTATCGGTCCGGCTTTTACCAGCAATAAACCTATTGATTGCGACTCAGTAACTGCACTCATCAGGAATATTTCCAGAATCGCCCAGAACAAAGTGAAAAACATCACCTGGTATTGGGGCGACGGAACTACCGGAAACCAGTGGGGTCCCAACATAACCAAGAAATTTTACAAGCCCGGTATTTACGATATCAAAATGATCATTGAAACCATCGACGGATGTATAGATTCATTTGAGATCAAAGCTGCCGCTCAGGTGCTTAAGGGCGAATATCAGATTGTTGCCGATAAGGATTCTACCTGCATATCGGAGCCTGAAATAAAATTTAGCCTCACCCCCCAGCCTGTAGTAGGCATTTCAAGCTTTCTTTGGAATTTTGGTGATCCACCCTCAGGACCTCAGAACGTAAATAACCGTTCCTTGGCACCGCCTCACAGCTTTACAGGTCTTGGCCCTTTCCAAATTAAATTTACCTATGACATTGTCTGCGGTGGTATTACCCGCAAGAAAGTGGCTTATGATACGGTAATTATTATCGGTCCACAATCTACCATTGAGATTCCTTTTAACCGCATAGCGGAATATGAGGTTTTCCAGTGTCCCAAGGATGTTCAGGATACCGTACACTTCAAGAACTTCTCCAAGTTCTACCACAATGATAAGAATATGTGGAATGACGACAGTACGTTCAAGAAATGGGCAGGCAATAATCATCCTGGTCACGTTTTTGACAACAACCAAACTTGGGTAAAGCCCAAAGGTTTTGTGGATCCACTTTTCCGTCAGCGTGTATGTGCAGTGCGCGTATGGGATTTCGGTGATGCATATGCTCCTAGGTGTACCACGGATCGTATGAACAACAAAAACGTCAATGTTAACTGTCAGTTCAGCAACGACTCACTGCCTACCCACTACTACAAGAGCTGGGATCTGGTGATGCTTTCCGATTTCAAAAATGCGCCCATGGAGGATGCTATTTTTATAGAGAGTACTAAATTGTGTAAGAGAATCAATGTTTGGCCTTCGGATACCAACTGGATCATCGAAGATACCCTGTTGGTAATTCCCAAGAGCAAGGCAGACAGCTTGCTGGCCAATCAGTCTAAATATGCGGTCAACAAAACCAAAACCTATTTGTGGGAGAAAGGCATTCGAGGGCCTGCTGAACGCTACATTACAGATAATGTGGATGTGCAGCTGAAGACCGGCGATACTGCCTATGTTGGCCCTCAGGGTGGGCCTTATACCCGCCATATTGGTCCAAAAACACTGAATCTTGCACCAAGACAAGTAATTAAACTTACCAGCAAAACAGACTCGTTCCGATTCCTGTTTACGGTATTCCTGAAGAAGGACACCTTGCCCGCACCCTTGTTGCGAATCCGCACCAAAAAAGGTGAGAATCCCAGAATTATCGGATTTATTAAACGTACTTTCCCGGGTACGGCAGGTCTGGATTATAAGGTAGATTACAAGCGCTGGAGAGATTTGTACTATGCCAATATACCTTCCTGTAACAATGTGAGACTTTGGCATGGCGATACTTGCCATCCCCTGAAGTGTACTTCTGAAAGTATCAAACAGCTTTCCATGCTGCACGCCAATGCAGGTGGTGTAGGTTCCGGTTTGGTCAAGGATGCGATTGAATGTCTTGGCGGTAAAAACCCCCAGTATGGTATTACCTTCCTTCTAAGTGATTTGAAACCCGGTTGTACCTTCTCTTACGTGGGCATAAACTATGACACTTTCTGTAAGCCCACCACGTGGACTACACTGACCAGCGGATTGATACCCGGCAACCGTCCTCCTGGTATGCCTTATATGGGTTATCAGATTGCCTCCAATCCTCCTTCACGATATTCCAAGCAATATAGTGCTTCGGAGGTTTGTAACCCCAATGGATGTATTACCGTTGGTATCATAGTAGGTAATGGTGTAAAAAAAGGTGGTACTGTCGGAGATCCTCCTCTGTGTTCAGATACGCAGTACTATGACAAGTTTGCTTGTTTCCCCATTATTGACCCTACCTTCGAAATGATTACCCCTACACCCAATCCCAACGGTATACGCAAGATTTGTAAGTATGATCCTGTTGTAGTTCGCCCTATAATTGCCAACAAAACCAAAAACGACGATTTGAAAACCCTGCGCTGGGAATTTGCCACCGGCAATGCCAGCCCTGCTTACAGTAAGCAGTGGGGTTATCAGATTCAGGAAGATTACTACCGAGGTGTTTACCTGAAAGATTCAGGAACTAAGAAAATCTACAATTACATGGTTCAGAGCAGGTACGAAGTTCGTCCTGAGCCTGTTCCCTGTTCTACCGACTGGCAGGATGATTCTCGCTCGGATCGCTCTGTAGCCTGGGATGACGGAAAGCACGGTGGCAAACTCGACAAAACCCCTGATACCATCATTACCGCAATCATAAGCAAGTGGGATACTGCTGCTGATGTGTCTGCGGTATGGGATAGGATTAAGGAGCGTCTGGAAGCCCGCGGATTTGATCCCTTTGCCCTGGATCCTGCTCAGATTACCCGTATGATTTGGAATAACAAAGGTATTATTGGCCAGCCACTCACCGGTGCCGAGGGTTGTATTGATACCAATGGTTTTGGTCGCTTCATCAAATTCTACCTGCGTCCCGATCCAAAATCAAAAAAGATTATTCATGAGCGTGATACCAACATCCGCCCCTTGGATTCTGCTATTGTAGGCAATAAAAAATATCGTGCCTATACCTTTAAATCGCCGTGGGCGGGATATCACCTGGCGAGCATCAGTATGACATCTGCCAATGGCAAGTGTGATGAATTTGCTGCATACCCGGTAATTGTAGGCTTTGCGGCCATGATTGAGCTTCCGGATTCGACCATCTGTCAGGATCAGGCAACCAACCTGCAGGCCCGATTGGATTTGCGTTACTTCCACCCCGATCCCTTAAACTTTGGCACATGGGATACATATGATTACTGGAGAGATGCGCAACGACAGGCGGACATATTTGCCGGAGTTAAAAACCGTGAACCATTTACACGCTGGGACTGGAACAAAAGAGACGATGACCCCAATAATCTTACCACCATGTTTGGCGGTGCTCCATATGGTGCTACCGGTGTGGGTTCTCCATGGTTTCAGCTTGGCGGTGGCCCCAACGATCCTAAGACACTCTATTATAAAAATGACTCCGGTGTGTATACTTTCCGTGTAGCCGTGGGTGACTCTACCGGTTGTCGCGATACAATAAGCCGCAGATTGTTCATCAGTAGACTTGATGTAAAATTTGGCCTGAATCTCTCAGTTCCTTCTTGTAACTCCATCATAGAGTTGTATGACAGCACCAAACTGTTTGATCCGTGTAACTGGGCCATAAGAAACTGTAACGGACCTGCTCCCATCGAGTGTGACTTTATTCGTGAATATTTCATAGACTGGGGTGACAGCAAAACAAACTATTTCTCGCGTGGTAAATCATCCGATGAATTGTTGCCTCCGAATATTGCGCATAAATACACCCGCAACGGCTGGTTCCAGATTACCATCTTTGCCAAAACCGACCAGGGTTGTGCGGATACTATCAAGCGTTGGATAAAAATCCCCGGACCACGTCCTAAATTTGAATATGCTGATTATGCAGGCTTTGATATCACCATCTGTGAAGGCGAATCGGTAAGGTTCAAGAACCTCACGGACTCAGCAACCAATGGAGCTGACTGGACATGGTTCTATGGTGATGGTGCTATTACCAATAAAAAAGATACATTTGTAACACACACATACACCAAGCCCGGTAAGTACTTTGTGTTCCTGGAGCAGTATGACACCCTGTTCATCCCACCCAATCTGAAACGTTTCTGTCCCGCCACCTATCCTGATACTGCGGGTGGACAGCGTGCCTTTACCGTAACCGTAATCAAACGTGATACAGTTCGAGGCTTCATCGTGAAACCTTCTATCTGCCCCGGTGATTCCAACGAATTCGTGGACAACTCAGATACGCTCTTCAAATCCTACAAGTGGAGATTTGAAAATCTTAGCACGGGTAAAGTAGATACCGTTACTGTAACCACTAAAAATTACAAACGCGTATTCACAGTTCCGGGACTTTACAGAGTGACACACCTGGCTGATTATGGAAATAACCATCCAAGGCCCTGGTGTCCGACACCACCTGTGATTGATACATTCCTCGTGGACAGTGTTGTTGCCAATTTCGATATTGATTCCAGTGGCAAGCCCGACTTTTTGTTCACCCGCACGGACATTAACGGAACCGAATGGAGATGGGGCTTCGGACATCAGAATGATATCAAGAATACGCTGCCCAAGAACTTCCTTGAAGATTTGAAGTCCAATGACAAACAGGTGAAGTGGTCTTATGACAGCAGCGGTAAATACTGGGTATGTCTGATTGCCAAGAATGCTACCGGATGTTCGGATACTATATGTAAGCAAGTAGTGGTTGATCTGTTCATATACCTTGCCAACGTGTTTACACCCGGAACGGCTGATGGCAAGAACGATACCTATCGTGTGCCTATTCAGGGTCAGGACCTCTTCGAGTTGAAGATTTTCAACAGATGGGGTGAGCGCGTGTTCCAGACCGAGAATTCCAAAGTGGGATGGAACGGTCGCGTAAACAATGACGGACCTGAAGTTCCTGAAGGAACCTACTTCTACCAGCTGACCTACCGATTCAAAGGCAAGCAGCAGAAGTATGTGACCGGTTCGGTAAATCTTATCAGAGCCAATTAATCAATCAAGTATCAATTGAAAGCCCCGGCCATTGGCCGGGGCTTTTTGTTTGTACCTTTGCATAGTTGAAAAACAGGCATGATATCATCGTTGCAAGGGCAACACCTGCCGGTGTTGGCGCCGTGGCTATGGTGCGTGTGAGTGGCAAGGGAGTTTTTGGGCTGGTTGATTGCTTGCTGAAAAAGCCTGTTTCTAACGCAGAGAGCCATACTGCCTATTTCAGGGCATTGTGGGATGAGGAAGGACTTGTGGATGAAGCCTTGCTTACGGTTTTTAAGGCACCGCATGGCTATACGGGAGATGATACGGTAGAAATCAGTACGCATGGTTCTCCGTATATCGTTGACAGGCTCATACAGGCCTTGTGCAGGCAGGGTGCCAGACCCGCAGATGCAGGGGAGTTTACCCTCCGCGCATTTCTAAATGGGAAGCTGGATTTAGCGCAGGCAGAAGCCGTTGCCGATTTGATATCGTCGGAGTCTGCGGCATCACACAAAGCGGCGCTGGGACAGTTGCGCGGTGGGATTTCATCTGAAATTTCGTTGTTGCGCACGCGGCTTATTGATTTTGCTGCGCTCATAGAATTGGAGCTGGATTTCAGTGAGGAAGACGTGGAATTTGCCAAAAGGGATGAACTGATAGCCTCAGTGACAGAAACACTGGATAAAGTAAGCACATTGCTTCAAACCTTTGCCCACGGCAACGCGGTGAAGGAAGGGGTGCAGGTGGTATTTGCCGGTAGGCCCAATGCTGGCAAAAGCACTCTGTTTAATCTGTTGTTGCAGGAAGAAAGGGCCATAGTGTCTGATATAGCCGGCACTACCCGCGATGCGCTGGAAGATGTGCTGATGATAGAAGGTATGCGCTACCGGCTGATTGATACGGCGGGCATCCGCGAAGCCACGGACACCATAGAAAAGCTGGGTATAGAGCGCACCTATAAGTATATGCAGGGCAGCGCTGTGGTGCTCTATGTGGCGGATGTGTCGGGCACCAAACAGCAGGAACTTACCGCTGATTTGCGGGCATTGTCTGATATGGCAACCCAGGTATGGGTGTTGGGCAACAAAACCGATTTGGTTGAGAGTTTTGATGAAACGGCCTGGTCGGAGGCTGCAAAGGCCGGCGGTGCGGGCGGATTTATGGGAATATCCGGTAAAAATGCAGGTGACAGGCAGCGGTTGCGCGATTATTTGCACAGCCATACCGCATTTAAAGCCGTTTTAGGCGACCAAACCCTCATAACCAACCAACGACACTTCCACGCCTTTTTAAAGGCGGAAAATGCCCTTCAGCGCGTTTTGGAGGCTATAGAAACCGGCATATCCAAAGAGATGCTTGCCTTTGATTTGCGCGAGGCCCTGGCCGCGCTGGGAGAGGTTACAGGTGAGATTACCACGGAAGACCTGTTGGGCTCAATTTTTGGAAAATTCTGTATCGGTAAGTAATTGCATAAACTAGCAATTTTAAAATGGTTTAAAAGGATTTCAATGTATGTGTGCTTTCCACTGATTTGATTGTTATTAAGATTTCGTATTAACGCTCCTGATTTTTAGGAATTTTATTTCCCCATCTTTGCAAGGATGATTCAAAGCAGGTTTGATTCACTAACGGGTTTTCGTGCGCTGGCTGCGAGTATGGTTTTTATATACCATAATCGTAAGTACTGGAGAGGACAACTGCATCCGGAAGTATTGAGGTTGTTCAATGAGTTTCATGTTGGCGTAGCCTTGTTTTTTGTACTAAGTGGCTTCTTGCTGGCCTACGGTTATGGAGATAAGCCTGCACACTCATTGACTGAATATAAACGATATATCATTGGAAGAATGGCAAGAATCTTCCCGCTTTACTGGCTGGTTCTAACATTGTATTATTTGGATCCCCTTTTCGGAAAAATGGATTTCTCTGTTCTAACCTACACGCTTACGCACGGATTTTCGAACAAATTAAATTTAGATGGTATATCGCAGGCGTGGAGTTTAAGCGTGGAATTTACCTTTTATATCCTTCTTCCTTTTTTATGCCTGATGGAAAGAAAAAAAATTCTGTATCTGGTTCTTTTTCTTGTGTCAATTACCCTATTAACATGGTTGGGCGGATACCTATGGCTTTGGCTGAATGGGAATCCCAGGCAGTTTTTCTATCCGTTGAAATTTGTGCTTGGCAGTACGTTTTTCGGAAGGTGGACTGAGTTTTTTGCCGGTATCATTCTGGCGAGGTTGCTTAAGCAAAGCCAGGATAAATATGCCTGGTTCTGGCAGTGGAAATACAAAACATATACCGGTATTATCGGGGTGTTTGTGTTGTGCTATGTGGTTGGCTTATTTCAGCCCGATGTATTTCATCACGGAACAGACCATCCTGTGGGGTATCTCATTTTTGCATTGATAATACCGCTATTTGTTATTCTTTGGCTTGCGGGATTGATTTCAGAACCTACCATGGTTCAAAGGTTTTTCAGCAGCAAAATTCTGATATTATTGGGCAAGGCATCATTTGCCTTTTATTTGATTCATATCAGCTATGTCAATATCCGGCTGAAATGGATCTGGCTGGGCCCTGACAGAAATTTCGTGCTTTTGTGGTTGATATCCATCCTGCTATATGTATTATTTGAAAATCCAATCAATTCTTTTATCAAAAATAAGTTTCTCAAAAACCCGGTTAAATAAAAATCCATAGTTTGACCGGGTTTAGATCAATTTGAAAAAAGTAGGTAATCACTAAAAGTGTAGCGTCAGGCTTGTTTCCCCCTCAAAATCTCCTCCACCACGCCCGGATCCAGCAGGGTGGTGGTGTCGCCCAGGTTTTGGGTTTCGCCTTCGGCAATTTTGCGCAGTATACGCCGCATGATTTTGCCGCTGCGGGTTTTGGGTAAGCCGCTCACAAATTGTATGGCGTCGGGCTTGGCAATGGGACCAATAACCTGCGAAACCGTTTGCAAAATATCCTGCCTCATTTCGGTTTCATTTGCCGGCATGGAGCTGCAAATAACGTAGGCATAGATGCCCTGCCCTTTAATGTCGTGGGGGAAACCCACCACGGCGCTCTCCACCACTCCGGCGTGCATGTTGATGGCGTTTTCTACTTCAGCGGTGCCAATGCGGTGCCCTGAAACACTGAGGACGTCATCTACACGCCCTGTAATGCGGTAATGTCCGTCTTCATCGCGCAGGCAGCCATCACCGGTAAAATACAAACCGGGGTAGGTGGAGAAATACGTTTGCCGGCAGCGTTCGTGGTCTCCCCAGGTGCTGCGGATAATGCCCGGCCAGGGTTTTTGGATGCACAGGTTGCCAGAAACGCCGTTGCCGGCTATTTCTTTGCCATTTTCATCCACCAGCACCGGAAATACGCCCGGCAGGGGCAGGGTGGCGAAAGTGGGTTTTGCGGGCGTTACACCGGCCAGGTTGCTGATCATGATGCCCCCGGTTTCGGTTTGCCACCAGGTATCGGCGATGGGCGCGTTGCCTTTTCCCACTTCGCGGTCATACCAGTGCCAGGCCTCAGCATTGATGGGTTCGCCCACGGTGCCCAGCACTTTTAGGGAACTTAGGTCTTTGTTTTGCAGCGGTGCTGTCCCAAAGGTCATGAGGCTGCGAATGGCGGTAGGCGCAGTATAGAGAATATCCACGTTGTGCTTTTGCACAATATCCCAGAATCGCCCTGCATCGGGCCATGTGGGAATGCCCTCAAACATCAGCGTGGTGGCGCCGGCGCTCAATGGGCCATATAGGATGTAGCTGTGGCCGGTAATCCATCCGATATCGGCGGTGCAGAAATGGATTTGTCCGGGTTGGTACTGAAATACGTTTATAAACGTATAGTGTGCCCAAAGCATGTAACCCGCGGTGGTGTGCACCACGCCCTTGGGTTTGCCGGTAGAACCTGATGTGTAAAGTATAAAAAGCGGATCTTCAGCATCCATGCTTTCTGCGTGGCAGTGGGTGTTGCCGGTTGCGCGCATGGCTTCGGTTTCTGAATGCCAGTCGTAATCGCGGCCGTTGTGCATGCTCACGGGCTCGTGGGTGCGGCGCAGTACCCACACGGATTGCACGGTGGGGCAATGCTGCAACGCATCATCCACCACCGATTTCAGTGGAATGGTTTTGGCACCGCGAAATGCACCGTCGCAGGTGATGATGGCTTTGGCACCGGCATCCTGCACACGGTCGGCAATGCTGCTTGCGCTAAAGCCGCCAAAAATTACGGAGTGTATGGCCCCGATGCGGGCGCAGGCCAGCACGGCAATGGCCAGTTCGGGCACCATGCCCATGTAGATGCAAACCCGGTCGCCTTTGCAGATGCCGCGGTGTTTCAGGGCGTTGGCAAACAGCATCACTTCATCCAGCAACTGACGGTATGTGAGGGTACGTGTGCTTTCTGCTGGATTGTTGGGTTCCCACAAAATGGCGGTGGTATCGGGTTGGCTGGCTGCGTAGCGGTCCAGGCAGTTTTCGGTGATATTGAGTTTACCGCCCTCAAACCAACTGTGGGTGGCGGTGTGAAAATCGGAGCGCACCACGGAGTGCCAGGGCTTGTGCCAGGTAAAATGCGAGGCAATACCGGCCCAGAATGCTTCAGGGTCTTTCTGACTTTGGCGGTAGGCATCATGGTAGGCATCGGGGGTTTTTAGCTGATAGGGAAAAGCCATGGGTAATGCGAAATTACGGGAATTTTGGGGATGGTTGGGTAGCGGTATATTTATCAACAAACGAGGAAAGAAGGGGAAATGAAATTTACAATCGCCTACGCTAACTTCGCCCTGTGCGAATTATCGCCGTAATATTAGGTTTTAGCGCTGTGTCCCTGCAGGCACAGGACAGTACCCGTGTTCGCTGGAATCCGGTGGATACAGTACGAACTTACCTGATGCGAACACCGGGTCTGAGGTTGGGTTTTGACAGCCGCAAATCCATTATGGGCGGTGTGCCGGTAGATGTGAACGGGCTTCGCTATGGCCTGGATTTTGGTAAGGTATCGGTGTGGACGGGGTATTACAACAGCCAATTGCTGCAATCGTTAGATAAAGATACATTGAATCAGGGTTTTGCGTATACCAGTTCTACATTTGAATATTATGTGCACCAAAGCTGGCGGTTTGAAGTGGTAACATCCTTTCAGGCCGGAATTGGCAATGGCTGGGAGTATCGTAAAAGCGGAGCAGATATAAAGAAATCCAACATCGGCTGGATTGTGCCACTGGAAGCCGGCATAGGCGGCACGGTGCGCTTTCTGCGGTATTTTGGCTTTTATGCCGGTGTGGGTGTAAGGGTGTCGGCGATGGAAACTACGAATTTTACCGGTCCATATTGGTCATATGGGCTCACCTACTTTACGGGCACCATGTACCGCGATGCCAAAAAGTGGATGAAGAAAAAGTAACCTGAATTATTTTTTCGGTACGGCTTTTTCCGCCTCTACCTTCTCAAAATGGCCGATGAAGTCTTCTATCTTTTCACTATCGATGCGATTGGCAAGAATTTTTTTGTCTTTGTCCAGCACAAAAATGGTAGGATTGGCCACAATATAAAAGGACTGCATGTTATGCGCCATTTCTTCCGATCGCACGATGCCACGTCGGAGGTGAATGAATTCCTTTACTTCCGGATGTTCAGCGATGTACTGCAGCCATTCAGTTTTTTTATCGCTGCTGGCCAGGGCAATCACTTTCCAACCCTTTTTCTTATTGTTTTCATAGACCTTGGCCAGTTTTGGCATCACTTCCTTACAGTGGCCACAGGTTGGGTCCCAAAATATCATAAGGGTGTATGGAGCATTCACGGAAGCGGTATTGATCCAAGTGCTGTCGGGAGTAAGCAATTCAAGCGGAGGGGCAATTCTGCCTACGAGGGTTGAGGATTTGCGCACAGCCGCTTCACACATTTTGTCTACTGTGGTGCTGTCTGTCCACCAGGCCTTGCCGTTGCAGTAATTGTTTACCGCCAGGTTCACAAAAACAGCATCCTGGCCCATGATTTTACTGGTTTCGTATTTGTAGGTGAGGTGGTAAATCACAAAGTGCTCCATGTCTATGGTGTTTTTCACTTTGTCCAGAATCATGTTGCATTCCTTGATGCAGCTGTCGGGGTCGGGACTTACCAGTTTATCAAAATAAAAATTCAGTTTTTGTTTGATAAAGTTTACTGGCATGCGCACCAGGCCGTCTTCTCCCAAATCTACATGATCCCAGTAGTGCGCCTTGTAGTAATTGTAGGGGAAGGAACTGTCTTTGGTGCCATCGGGTTTGGTGGGCAGTTCTTCCGGTACGTCCACGTCCATCATGGCATAGAGAAAGCGTGAAAGCAAGTGGTCCGGATGTGCTGCAATGAAGTCTTTGTCGTAATTTTCCTTTTTCTCATACAGTGTCTTCTGGCTTGTCTCCATTGCCTTTTTAGCCGTTTCGTTGGTTTCTTTTTTGATACTTTCATCCAGTTTGGCAATTTCAATTCCCAGATCCACTCGGCCGTTTTGGTAGGCAGCAAAAGCTGCGTTCTGGTCTGAACCTTCCACTTTCATGGTTTTGTAGTATTCGCGTTTCCAGTATTGTGTGTCGGTACCGATGGTGAAATCTTGGTCGTCATCCACAATAAACTCGAAGAAGTCGGCTTTTTTGGGCATTACAAACAGGTACATGCCGCGCTGCAGTTTTTTGTCGCCGGTGAAATTGATAAGGCCTTTCTTGTCTACGACTGCGGTGTCGCGCAGGTATTTATTGTCGAGGTAATAATCGGCGATGTAGGCGGTGTCACCGGGTTTCAGTCCGCGTATTTTGAAACGTAGGCTATATGTTCCGGGTTCCCTACCATCCCAGTTTTTGGCATTGGTGAGTTTTGGGTAAACCCCTATGTTGTTGATTTTTACCGGTGCAGTGCGCTGATAGGGCATTATTTGTGCTAAAAGACTGGTGCTGCCTGCAAGCAGGGAAATAAGGGTTAAGGTTCTTAGCATTGACATTGGGTTTGCAATTGAACAAATATTTTACAAATTTTGTTCCAAAACTCCAAAACTGCCATGAAAGCTGATAAAAATGATTTTTTTGCGGATGTTTATGCTGTTGTAAGGCTTATTCCATACGGCAGGGTGACGTCTTACGGGGCTATTGCACGATATCTTGGAACAGGACGCAGCAGCCGCATGGTAGGATGGGCTATGAATAGCAGTCATGGTTTGGCGGAACCTGTGCCCGCGCATCGTGTGGTAAACAGGCTTGGGATGCTTACGGGTAAAGCGCATTTTGGCAGTGATGATGCCATGCAGAGGCTACTGGAGGCTGAAGGTATTAAGGTTGAAAACGATTGCGTGGTGGATTTTGAACGATTGTTTTGGGATCCGGCCGGAGAGATAGGCCTTTAGCAGCCTTTCCACCAGGGTTGCTTGGGATAGGGTGCTGTAATCAGAATTTTTTCTAAGGTAACGGGATGGATAAATTCCAGTGAAAAGGCTTGCAGGGCAATGCTTCTGTCGGGTAGGGGCGTACCGGCTCCATATTTAACATCGCCCAGAATGGGCATGCCGGTTTTGGCCAGTTGAGCGCGTATTTGGTGGAAACGTCCTGTTTCGAGTTGGATATTGAGAAGATAGCCGTTGGGTGCGTGTTTTAGCAGCTCGTAGTGTAGGATAGCTTCTTTGGCGCCGGCTTTGGGTTTCAGGTAGGTGAGGGCGCGGTGGGTTTTGCTGTCTTTTCCGAGGTAGTGGGTGAGGGTGTCAGCGTTTTGTGGCGGGAGGACGCTTACCAGGGCGCGGTAGGTTTTTTGGGTGGTTTTGGCGCGGAACTGCTCGTTCATACGGGCCAGGGCTTTGGAGGTGCGGGCCAGCAACACCACGCCGCTAACGGGGCGGTCCAGGCGGTGGATGAGGCCTACAAAGGCTTTACCGGGTTTGTTGTATTTGGTGGCGAGGTAATCCGAAACTACATCCAGCAGGTGGACATCGCCGGTCACATCGCCCTGTACGGCAAGTCCCGCGGGTTTATTAACGGCTATCAGGTGGTTGTCTTCATACAGTATTTCGGGTTGCACGGTGCAAAGGTCGGGAAATCTGGATTGATATGCGAACCCTCCGGGTTCGGGGGGGGGGAGTTTCTGCACCGTTATAGGGATGTGAGCCCTCCGGGCTCAGGATGCATCTGACTTGGTGTGCATGTATTCAAATCCTGGTTGGTTTGCGGACCACCTGGGTTCGAGTAGTCTTTCAGGTTAGAATAGGGCGTGTAATACCTACCGCTTATGTTATTTGACGGGAACTTTGTATGATAAGATTGCTTGGTTTTTGTTATGGTATCCCGTAGGGATGCCATGTCACTATTGGCTCGTTAACCCCAAAACCCGACCCCGGCGGGGTCGCACCTCAAGAATCCAAACCTTTATTGAAATATTTTTCCTGATATTCAATATCGAATTTTCTCAGAAAATCCCTGTATTCTTCTTCAAAAGTGGTTTTCCGGTGATGTTCCTTTTGGTTTTGTATATAGTTTATAACATTTTTAATTGCCGATTGACTGTAAGAAAATGCACCATATCCTTCCTGCCAGCGAAACTGTTTTTTAATAAATTGCTTATCGTTGATAAAACCTCCTGAAGAGAACTTAACTTCTTTCACCAAATCAGACAAACGACATGATGGCTTCATACCTATCAAAATGTGGATATGATCCTCTACCCCGTTAATAGCAATAAGCTTCTGCCCTTTGGCGGTTATAATTCCGGATATGTATTTAAAAAGCTCCTCTTCCCAAGCTTCCCGGATCAGTTTTTCACGCCCACGAACAACAAAAACAAGCTGAATGTAAATCTGAGAAAATGAATCCGCCACAAAACAAATATACATAAAAATCTACATAAAAACAATAAAAATAGATAAATCGGGACGCAAATCCCGCTTTTGGCTTACATGCTCCTATTTTTGTAGTTCTTGAAACGCTTTCTTTCTCCCCACCGCCCAACGGTTATTCAGACTTTCACCCTTGCCATGCCCATCATCATGGGACAGCTGGGTATCGTGCTTATGGGTGTTGCAGATACACTGATGGTGGGGCGTTTGGGAAAAGATGTGCTGGCAGCAGCCAACCAGGCCAACAGCATTTTCTTTATGGTTTCCAGCGTCACTTTTGGGGTGATGTTTGCCATCAGTTCCCGTGTGAGTATCCAGTATGGCGAGGGTATGCGGCAGGAAACCTTTGCCACCTATAGGGCCGGGCAGGTCGCCGCCATGTTTTTATTTCTCTGTCAGTTTGTTCTTTTGGAAATTATCATCCGCAATTTTGAATGGCTGGGACAGGCAGAAAGCATTAATAGGTTAACCCCTGATTTTCTGCGCATCATCAACTATTCGGCGTTGCCTATGCTTTTGTCCACCGCATCGCGTCAATACACGGATGGTTTGGGTCATACCAAAGTGGCGATGTCCATAACCTTTGGCGGTCTTGCATTAAATGTGTTATTAAACTACGGCCTCATCTATGGCAACATGGGTTTGCCTGCCATGGGAATGCAGGGCGCAGCCTGGGCCACCCTAATAGCCCGTGTGGGAATGGCGTTATCAGGTATTTGGTATATCCGGTATTCGGGTTTTCTGGCGGCCTATCGCCCTGGCATTGTACCATCCTGGAGCGAAATAAAAGTTCAGATGTCAGCCCTATGGAAACTGGGATTGCCTGTCGGGCTTCAAACCTTCGCCGAATGGGCCTGTTTTAGCATTTCGGGTTTGATGGTGGGATGGCTGGGAACTGCACAGGTGGCGGCACATGCTGTGGCACTTAACGTTGCATCGGTGGCGTACATGGTGGTTAGCGGACTGGCTGTGGCCGGCAGTATACTTGTAGGTAACGCATTTGGCGAAAAGAATAGAGAGGCTATACGAAAAGTGGCACATGCCACGTTTTTTATAGTTGTATTGTTTCAAATGTTTACCGCCGGAATTTTTATATTTTTCAGCGAACGGATTGCGGGCTGGTATGGAGTTGAGGCCGAAGTAATGCCTGTCATTTTACCATTATTTTTATTGGCCGCGCTTTTTCAGCTGGCCGATGGAATACAAGCCGGAGCCATGAACCTATTGCGTGGTATTACCGATGTGAAATGGTCATCGCTGATTTCGGTAATATCATACTGGGTAATTTCGTTGCCGGCTTCCTATGTACTTGGAATTATGCTGGATGGAAAAGTTTTTGGTATCTGGACCGGCTTTACTCTTGGGCTTTTCATGGCCGCTGCCTTCGGTGTGTGGCGCTTTTATCATAGATTAAACAGATTATCATGGGAATAAAACATATTTTTCTGGGATGCGGTATGCTATTGTCTCTGTTAGGCAATGTAAGTGCACAGCGCAACAAAGACGAGCAAAATCTGCATGTGTATGTGGCTCCCAATCTTGGTTTTAGGCTGATGACCGGCTATAAGGTCCCGGATAGATATTACGCATCCAATGCATTTTTCCGCGATTCACTTAACAAGGAAGACCGCCCGGGCCAAAACATTAATATTGGCTTGGCTTATACCCGAAAAAAGAATGCACTGGAAGCTGTTTCGCTGGGTTTGGGATATACAACCGTGGGTTTCAGGCGCTCCATTACAGAGGTTCGGCTTGGCGATACAATCCACCCTAAAATAGGTATTGTAGCCGGTCTTGTTGGTTCCGGTCATTTGCAAATCAATCAGGATTTTCGGTATCATTACCTTGAATTTTCTTACCTAAAAACCAAAAGCGCTGAGGGGTACAGCCGCAATCTCAAAGAATTTGATTTGTGGTGGGCCTATGGATTGTCAGCCGGGGTGCTGGTTCGCGATCGTGTAATGGTAGAGACGCTTGGGTTTTCCCACAGCAATGGAGAAAGCAGAATTGCCGTGAAAGATGACGCCTTGCGTGGTTTTCCGGCCAATATGTGGCTGAATGTGGGCTATAAAGCCGATTACATAATGTTTAAAAAGACCAATGCCTTTGTGCATGGCCGTTTGCGTTTGCCTTTGTTGCCTTCGGCAACTGGCGCCCAAACCATATTTTTGCCTCTGCTGGGAATTGAAGCCGGCCTGATTTTTAAGCTAAACGAAGAGAAATAAGGATTACATCCTTTCTACCATGGAAATGCCCAGCAATCTGGAGGCGTTTTCCAGCGTATTGGCTGTGAATGCGGCAATCTGCAGCCGCGCTGCCCGTCTGGCAGCATCTGTTTCTTTAAGGAAGGATAATTCATTGTACAACCGGTTGAATGCTTTTGCCAGTTCCAGGCTGTAATGTGCGATGATGGCGGGGTTAAAGTCACGACATGCGTTGTGAACGGCTTCAGGAAATCCATAAAGGCATTCCAGCGTTTCTTTTTCAGTGGGGTGCCATGCTATTTCGCTTACAGCATTCTGCCATTCCGTTCCTGCCTGCTTCAGCATGCTTTGTATGCGCGCATAGGTATAAAGCACAAAGGGTCCGGTATCGCCCTGAAAGTCGATGCTTTCCTGGGGATTGAACAGCATGCGTTTTTTGGGGTCAACTTTAAGTATGAAAAACTTCAATGCCGCCAGTCCCAGTTTTTCGCATAAAGTGTCGAGTTCAGATTCCTCCATGCCCTCAGTTTTACCCAGTTCCAGGGTTTTGGCTTTGGCTGTTTCGTGCATTTCCTCCAGCAGGTCATCAGCATCTACCACGGTTCCTTCACGGCTTTTCATTTTGCCACTGGGCAAATCCACCATGCCATAACTAAGATGATACATGCCGGGTGCATAACTGCGACCCAGTTTTTGCATGATGAGAAACAGCACTTTAAAGTGGTAGTCTTGTTCATTTCCTACCACGTATATGCTCTTTTCGGCCCCGAATTCCCTGAATTTTTCATCGGCGGTGCCGATATCCTGGGTTATATATACGGATGTACCGTCTTTGCGCAGCACCAGTTTCTGGTCGAGTCCTTCTGCCGTCAGATCAATCCAAACCGAGCCATCGTCCTTACGGTAGAAGACGCCTTTTTCGAGTCCTTCGGCAACAATATCCTTGCCCAGGGTGTAGGTGTTGCTTTCGTAATAGAATTTATCAAAATCAACACCCAACCGCTTGTAGGTGTGCTCAAAACCTTTGTAAACCCAGCCATTCATGGTTTCCCAGAGCTTGATGACCTCCGGATTTCCGGCCTCCCACTGCCTAAGCAATTCCTGTGTTTGCTGCATTATGGGGGCTGATTTTTCAGCCCCTTCCTTATCCATGCCGCCGGCAACCAGCCCGTCTATTTCCGCCTTATATGCCTTGTCAAAAGCGACGTAATACTTTCCTACCAGGTGATCGCCTTTCATGCCGCTGCTTTCAGGCGTTTCGCCGTTGCCGAAAAGCTGCCATGCCAGCATGCTTTTGCAAATGTGTATACCGCGGTCATTGATGAGGTTTGCTTTGATAACATCATGCCCACTGGCTTTCATGATTTCAGCGATGCTGTATCCAAGCAGGTTGTTGCGAATATGCCCAAGGTGCAGCGGCTTATTGGTGTTGGGAGAAGAATATTCTACCATCACACGGCCTTCTGTTTTATTCTTCAGGCCAAATGATGTATTGTTCCAGTTTTGCTTCAGTAAATCGCACCAAACTCGGTCGCTGATGCTCAGGTTGAGAAAGCCTTTAATGACGTTATAAGCCGCAACGGGAAAGCCATTTTGGAGCAGTTTTTCTCCGATTTCGGTGGCGGTGTCCTGCGGATTCTTTTTGCTGATTCTTAGCAAAGGAAAAACCACGAACGTGTAGCTTCCCTCAAAATCTTTATTGGTTTTTTCCAGTTTTACCGCTACCGGATTTTCTCCGTACAATTCGGTGATGGCCTGACCAATCTGCAGCGATAATTCCTGTTCAATATTCATTTTACCGCGAAAATACGCAAAATCTCAGGCATGGTGGTAAGCACTTCCTTTTTGAATGCTCATGGCGCGGTACAATTGCTCGCAGAGCAGCAGGCGGGCGAGGTGGTGGGTAAGGGTCATGTCGGATAAGCGGATGCAGGTGTGCACTTTCATAAATTCCGGGGTGAAGCCGTATGAACCTCCAATTCCGATAATAAGCCGTCCGCGCAGGGTGTCCAGTTTGCTTTGAATAAGGCCTGAAAATGCTGTACTTGTGAGGGTTTTACCGTTTTCGTCGCACAACAGCACCACATCGTCGGGTTTGATGATTTTCTGTAATGTTTCGGTTTCTACCAGTTTTTGCTTCTCAGGTTCCTTGATGCGGGCAGCCGGGAGGCGCAGCAGGGTGGTTTTCCAGGGTCCGTTTAGCCGTTGCAGGTATTTTTCGCACAGCTCATCTATACCGGAATCTTTGTGGTTTTCGATGGCGGCTATGAGGATGCTCAAGGCAATCAGTTGTTGTTCAGGATTTCGAAAATCTTATCCAGCTTGGGTGTGAGGATGATTTCGGTACGGCGGTTTTTTGCCCTGCCTTCTGCCGAACCATTATCTGAAACAGGATTTGTTTCACCACGGCCGCTGGCGGTTATCCGAGATGGGTTCATTTTTCCGTCTTCACTCATAATGCGCACGATGCTGGTGGCGCGCAACACACTCAAATCCCAGTTGTCTTTGATTTTCTCGCTGTTCATGGGTTTGTTGTCGGTATGTCCTTCCACGGTCACGGTCACATCGGGTTTTTTATTCAGTGCTCCGGCCAGTTTCAGCAGCGCTTCCTGACCTTTGGGATCTACACTAATGCTACCGCTTTTGAACAAAAGTTTTTCTGCCATGCTCACATATACTTTTCCGTTGCGGTATTCAACCTTTATGTCCAGCTCGTCGAAGCCGGCCAGGGCTTTGGCAATCTCATCCTTAAGGGCCCTTACAGCACTGTCTTTGCGGTTAAGTTCGCTTTCGAGCATGCGCACACGTGCGACGGTTTTTTCCAGTTCTTTGCGCAGCTTTTCCAGTTTAATGCGCTCTTCTTCTGCTTTTGCCAGGGCGTTATTCAGTTCAAGTTCTTTGGTTTGCAGGATTTTATTTTTTGTATCGAGTTCAGCCGCCAGACGTTTTTTCTGTTCATCCAGTCTGTCGCCCAGGCCACGAATGTAGTCCTGGTTTTCAGCCAGTTTTACCCTGCAGTTGCCGAGTGAATCATGCAGAAAACCAATTCTTTTATCAAGTGCAGCTATATTACCGTCCAGTTCACTGATTTTGCCCAGGTATTCAGCGCTTTGGTTTTCGCAATCGCTTACTTTTTTATTGAGTTTCTGCTCAAGTTCCTTTTTGGAATTTTCCAGTTCCTGGTATTTTTTCTTGGTTACACAGGCGGTCAAAAACAGACCTGCCATTAACAGCCACGCATATTTCATCAGCACAAAGGTAGCAGGCATGCACACCCGCGTACTTTTGGCTTGTTAACACGTTCAATAGAGTGGACAGGCCTACTGATTCACAAATACCTGCAGGTTGCCTTTAGTGAGCGAGCGCACCAGCAAGGCCTCCGGCTGAATAACGTAGTCTTTGATGTCGAGATCTTGAAGACTGCCCTGCAGGCGCACGCCATAGTCCATTTTTTGGTTTAGTGAGGCGTTGATGGATTCGCGGGTAAGTTTCACCAGGTCTGATACATCAAATACCATTTGTTCTTCGAGTTTTTTACGGATAGTTTCATCCAGCAGCCATTTGGCAGATTTTATAAGCACGTTCTTGGTAGAAATATCATACTCTACCTGTTTAAGGCTCAATTTTGAAGTTTTGGCGTTGAATTCCGGAACACTTAGCAGATAGAAAACTCCTTTGTTACTGCCGGTGAAACCCACCTCAACACCCAGTTTTTCCTTGGCAGGGAATAATTTAATGTAGGTAACTTTAATTTTCTTACTCCCCATTTCAAAAATCTGATCTTTAATGGTGCTGTATACCTGCGCTGATAAGGTGTCGTAGTTCAGATACAAGTCGGTATACACTTCAAAACCTGAACTTTTTTTGTATGGCGATAAATTGGGCAGATCTGCAGGCAGGGCAGAGGTGGGGTTGGGTGCTATAACAGGAGCTGCTTTGAGGCCTACTGAAAAACTCAGTTGAGATCCGTTCATGCTGATTTCGCCCAGACTTATTTCCTTGGGCTGAAAACGCATATAGCCTGCCATATCAATTTTGATTTCCTCCTGCAGCGCATCCCAAATCGGCTTAATGTAGGGTTTTAGGTTTTGTTTGGCCACCTCTGCATCAATCATGCCTGCAAACTGTATTAGGTAGGGTTTTAGCTGGCTTTGAAGAATGCTGTTAATGTTAATATTGGCAAACGTTACTTCGCAGGGGTCAATGGTTTTAATATCGGTAAATCTGGAGGAAGATTTTACCTGGTAATTGGGCAGAATATCGATATCGGAAGAAAGTTTTACGTTCACACGTCTAAGTTTTTCATTCCATCCGCAAGAGAAAGGAATGGGAGGGTTTACGCAGGTCTCAAAAAGACATGCTGCGCAGTATTCGCCCTTAAAACCATAGGCCATATCCAGGTTAAGATTGACGGTTTTTCCTGTTCCTGAAATCTGTATGGGTTCTCTTTTTACTTTGTAATCATAGCGGAGTCCGGAGCATGGTTTATCACTGCCTTTAAATTCTTTGTCAAATGCGTCATCCGCCAATTTGAACAGGGGTTTCATTTCCACTTTGATGGGAATATGAATGGTGGATACAATTGGTGGTAATTGTTTGGGTGCCAGTGTCTGATTGGCATTGGCGGGTTGCTTGGGTTTGATGCTGCTGCAAGCCTGAATAATCAAGACGGTCAAAAGGAATGTCAGCTTTGAGAAATGTTTTCTAAACATAGGAAGCGTCATTTTAAGAAAAGTTACAAATTTACAATTCGGATTCTTTTTTGAATGCAGGATCAAGTTTCATTAAGGCCCATGCAACCAAAAAAGTGATAACAAATGAGTAGAGGGCATAAACCAGGGCAGGTTTTTCCATGGCGGCTATATTTAGTTTATCGCCGGCTATAAGCAATGCCAGTGCGGTATTATGTAGTCCAACCTCCACGGCTATTGTGATTCTGTTTTTGAATGATAATTTGCCCAATGCAGCGGCCAGGTAGCCGGTTATCATGCTGCCAATGTTTAGAGCAATCATCCAAAAGGAAAGATCCTTAATGTCGCTGAATGTCATGGCTGTACCTCCTTTATCGCTTCCCGCAACAAATTTGTACGCAAAAACCAAAAGCAATAGTACCGGTAAAATTATATTCAGATTCTTCTCCATTCGTAAAGCCTGATCGACATATTGACGGCGTACCAGCATGCCAATAAGCGCAGGAATGACGGTGACCACAAAAATATCAAACATGGTTTGCCAGAATGGCAGTTCAATGATTCGTCCGGAATTCATAAAATGCTGTAAAAACAAGTTAACAAGGACCGGAATTGTGAAAAGAGAAAGCAGGGCATTGCAAACAGTAAGGCTAATGGCCAGAGCAACATTGCCTTTTACGTAATAGCTTACCAGGTTGCTGGTAATTCCCCCCGGACAAACAGAAAGAATCATAATGCCAACCTGCATTTCAGCACCCAGGTTACTTTGCTTTGCAATAATCCATGCCAGCAATGGCAGCAATAGCATTTGCGAAGCCAGTCCGATGCTTAAAGCCCGCGGCTGATCAAACAAGTGTTTAAAATCTTCTTTGGTCAGCGAAAGCCCAAGCCCAAACATGATCATGCCCAGCACCACATTCAGCAATATGTTGATGTTAATAAGCAAGTTTTAAATATGGAATTAACAGCGAAATAAAATGGTAGAAAAAGTAAATGCTGATTAAAATAAGTATAAGTCCAAAATATTTATTAATATAATAATAAACACGCCGACTTAATTTTCTACCTAAAAAATCACTTAAAAAAACTTTACCCAAATCCATTAAAAAGAGGGTAAAAAGGATTGATATAAGATTAATTAGTATAGATGACTCATAGTGCGGGTCTGTTTTATCGTAATATACCGATACGATTGCGAGCAATCCAATCCATAGAAATAAAACAAACGGATTGATAAGGTTTAATATAAATCCTTTTAGAAATGATTTGCTTTTGGCAGCCGGATTTTCTATACTGCGTATAAATTGCTGATATTTTTTATAAAAACCCCTGAATCCCAGATAAGAAATGGCTGTGGCTGCGAACAAGGAAAAAATGATTTGGAACTCGGGTAAAATAAAAAATTGGGATAATCCGAAAAAGCAAATCAGTGCCATGATAAGTTCACTGAGGAAAATACCCAGTGCCACACGCATCCCTTCTGCTTTTCCACCTTTTATTCCCGAATTGACCAGGGTAAAAAACGACGGACCAAAACTGAGTATGCTAATCAGAAAGCCCTGACCTATGCCTTTCAGTATGGGTGTAATCCAAAACAATTCGATTGCAAATTAGCAATGAAAAACTGCTATCCCAAATATGACAGTGTCAAGGGTTGTAATTCTTCATAAACGACGGGGTTTGCAGCCACAATTTGTTTTCCGAACAGATGGTTTTGAATTTGGTGAAAATCGCTGACCACGCCACCTGCTTCCGCTACCAAAAGAGCTCCCGCGGCCACATCCCATGCATTCAATCCGGTTTCATAAAAACCGTCGAATCTGCCGCAAGCCGTGTAAGCAAGATCAATGGCCGCTGAACCGAGCCTTCTTAGTCCATGGGTGCTTTTCATTAATTCGCCCAAAAGATCAAGATAGGCGCGCGTTTGCTGAAATTCGTAATACGGAAAGCCGGTGGCAATAAGCGATTCTCGCAGGCAGGATGTATCGCTAATTCGGATGGCATTGTTGTTGAGATATGCTCCCCTGTTTTTTTCTGCGCAAAACATTTCCTTCATAGCCGGTGCGTATACTACTCCGGCTGTTACAATGCTGTTTTCCATAAGCGCAATACTGATTGAGAAAACCTGCAATCCATGCAGGAAGTTTGTAGTGCCGTCAAGCGGATCTATAATCCAAACGGCGTGGCTTTCGGAATCATTGGGAGCAGTGTTTTCTTCGGTGATGAAACCTGCATCGGGACGTAGTTTTTTCAGGGATACTACCAGCATTTTTTCGCTTTCTACGTCCACAAAACTCACCAGTTGGTTGAGTCCTTTGTCAGAGACGGAATCTGCTGTAACCGACCTGAAATGCTCAAGTTGAAAATCACCGGCCTTTTCGCAGGCTTCTATCATGCCTGATAGCAATGCTGAATGCATCAGCGTGTAATCATCAGATAGCCTTTTTCTACGTGCCTGTAGCCTTCTGTATCTATGGTTTCAATAATCAGCGGATAAATGCCATTCATAGCCTCTTTGCCATCAGGGGTTTTGCCATTCCAGCCTTTACCGATTTTATCGGTTTCAAACATCTTGGCTCCCCAGCGGTTGTAAATCTTCATATTGAAGAAAACGCAGCCGCGTGCATAAGGGGCATAAATTTCATTGAGATTGTTGTCGTCCGGGGTGAATGCAGTGGGAATGTATAGATAATACACATCCTTAATTCTCACCCAAGCTTCGGCTGTATCGGCACAGCCCGGTGGCTTGCTCACAATAAGTTGTACTTTATAACGACCTGTATCGCTGTAGGTGTGAGAGGTGCTGCCCACCACAATGTCTGTATTTCCGTCACCAAACATCCATAAATACTGGGTTCCCCCTTTGCTGTTATCGTTAAACTGAATTACAGGAAGTTCTATGGATGCCAATGTTGGCGTTGGGGTTAAAGATGCTACCGGATAAGCAGTTACGCGCACACTGTCAGCGATTTTAAACAGCTTTTGGCAACCATTTGAAGTGGTAACCCTGAGTGTGGCAAAATAGGAGCCTGCATTTTTGAAAATTCGCGTATACGGTCCAGTCAATGCATTTACGGAATCCTTGGGTCCAAATATCCAGAATGCTTTGGCAGCATCAGCGCTTACGAAGGAGAACTGCACCCTGCCGCCGGCGCAAATGTCATTGATATCTGTGGTGAGAACGGCATTGGGTTTGGGATGGACAACCACATTGGAAGATGCATTGAAAGGCGCTGAACATCCGTCTGTAAGCGTATATGAGTAGGATCTCGTAAATCCGGGATCTGTGCGTAGTTTGGTCCAGGTAACGGGTACGCCATCTATGGTCCACTGGTACTTGGCTGTTTTACCGCCTGTTTGCGATAGTGTGAGTGTAAGTGAATCCCCCTGACAAACAGCGTTGGGTGTGGCGGTTATACTGCCGCCCAGTGGCAACAGGCGTGTGATATTGAATGAAGTAGAGTCGTTTAGTACTGTGCAACCGTCTGATAAAACAGCGGTGATACGCGTGGTACCTGCACCTACTGGGTTCAAGGTTACATTCAGTCCTGTTTGTCCACCCGGATTCCATGAAACATTATGGCTGCTTGTTTTGCCACCGGTGGCAGTCAGTTTCACCGCCACTGTTTGACCGTCGCAAAGCGTGGTGTCAGTAAACTTGCTAAGGCTCAATGCTGCTAGTCTGTCCACCCTTAAACTGTCTTTTACAGTTGGAGAGCAGTTGTCTGAACCTGTTACCGTATACCACTGACCGGTGGCAGGTGTTTCTGTAATTGTACTCGTGGTTTTGCCATGAGCCCAGTTATAGGTATAGCCTGAACCTTTGCCTCCACTGAGTGAAGCAGATAGTACAACCTGACTTCCGCGACAGATTGTGGTATCATTGGATAGGTTGAGTTTAATGGCAGGATAGGTGTATAGTTTAACCGTATCTCTTGATGGTATTATGGTACAGGCATCCGTAAGGGTGACGATAACTATTTGTGTGTCAGTGAGTGTAATGTTTTTATTGGCACCTGTGCCCAATCCCAAATTCCAGCTGTAGGTGTACTTTGATGTGTCGCCGCCTGAGCCTGAGGCCGAAAGAGAAACGCTTTTACCTATACAAACAGGTGTGCTGCCTGCAGTAATTTTTACCTGTAGAGCCGGTTTTACCCAGACAGTTTGATAGGCAGTATCAGGGCTGTCTGTGCAGCCATCATTTAAAACCACCATGTATTTGGTGGTGGCAGCAGGCGAAACAGTATGCGCAGTGCCATTGGGTAGTCCGTTGTTCCATGTATACTGATATGCGGCAGTTACACCACCGGTTCCTGTGGCTGTGAGTTTTACACTTCTGCCTTTGCAAATTACGGTGTCTTTGCCCAGCGTAACTTTCAGTGGTGGCCGAACATCAACTGTAATGGAATCGAAAGCTGTTTTGCCGGTGCAGATATCGGTTAATGTAAGGTAATATTTGGTTTTTACGGTAGGTTTCACCACCGCTTTGGCACGGCTGTCACCATGTTTCCAGTAGTATCGGTAATCGGGAATAAAGCCACCGGATGCAGTGGGATTTAGGATTAAGCTGTCTCCGTAGCAAATAATGGTGTCTTTTCCGGCATCAACGGTTAACGGCTTGCGGATACCGATAAATTCCAATTTAAAACCTTTGCCTTCCAACAGTGGGTCGGAATATTGCCGAAACCAGAGAGCGTCTGCTTTCACAGTTTGCCAGGCTCCGGCGAAGGGTAGGGTTGTGCCTGTGTATCGCCCGATTTTATTGGGCCATGTGACGCTGTTTTTAAAGAGCACCACCGAGTCATAACCATTTTCGTAATCAAGTACCCTGAAACGGAGTCTTATAGAATCTGCTCCGGGTATCTTGAGCTTGAAGTTAACTACTTTAAGCGCTCCGTAGTTGTCTTCACCACCATCATCATACACAAAACCTTTGCAGCGAATGGCACTGTCCGTGCCGGTTTTAGGAAGCAGCACGGCATTGCAGATATCGTAGGTGCTGTCCACCTTCACATACTGCAATTTGGTAATGCTGTCTTTTTTGTTTTTAAAGCAGCTGGTTACCACGAGTTTTACGTTGAATTTGCCATAACTGCCATAAGCATTGGATGGATTGGTGAGGGTTGAAGAGTTGCCATCACCAAAATACCATTGACTGGATTTGTAATTGTCGCTAAGGTTCAGGAAATTGATGGTTTTGCCGGTGCGGCAGGCAAGGGTATCACCGGTGAAATTGGCTTTCACATAGCCGCTGTCATATTTATTTCCCACACCACATACCCACCATGCATTGGTTACGGCAATCACCTCCTTGCTGCATTGACCGTATAGGTCGGCCGCAGACATGACGCTGAATGTACGGGCATCGGCATATTGTGAATTTTTGGTAAGGTAAACGGATAAGTTTCGGTATGCAATTTTCCCGGCTTTTGCAATGCCCAGAGAATCTATCTGAAACGCCCATCCTTTTTCATTCGTCCCCTTGCTACCATTGGCAATGAGGTAGTACCAGTGGTTTTGAACACCACTGTTGTAATGTACACCACCATTGTCTCCGGCTCCGGCATACCAGCTCACCCCTTTATAAAACTTAGGATGGTTAAAAATGTTGGGGTTGGTCATGCTTCTTATCCCGTTTTTGCTAGGTGTCATGTCCTCTCCGATTCTCCAGCTCCATTTGGAAGGTCTAGCCCATATTTCTATGGTATTGCCAAAAATGTCACTAAAACTTTCATTGAGAGCGCCGCTTTCATAGCTGTATATCAGTCCTGCTGTGTAGGTGGTAACAGCGTGGGCAATTTCATGTCCGCAAACATCCAGTGCCGTTAACGGCGTAAAAAGACTGCCGTTTCCGTCTCCGTAGGTCATGTAAGAGCCGTTCCAGAAGGCATTGTTGTAGTTATTTCCATAATGCACATAACTGATAATTTTGGCCCCATTGCCATCAAAACTGTTGCGGCTGTGTTCTTTATCGAAATAATCATAAGTCATTTCAGCACCCCAGTGTGCATCGGTGGCTACCTCATCCTTGTTGGCATTCACATTGTTCCAGTAGTTGTCGGCATCCAGAAAATCTACGGCAGCACCATACGATGTGCCTTTTCGCATGTTGTAAGTTTCAATGCCTTTACCGCGGTTAAACTCGCGAAGTCTGAAACTAGTGGGTGCGGTGCTGTCCACCTGCATTTTTTGCGTTCCACTGTAGGCAGTTACTGCAGTTCCTTTAACTTCGGTATGGAGAATAAGATCCTGAGAAGCCAATATTTCCCCGGTTTCAGCATCCACATAAATGCTTTTTCCACCCAGGGGTTCCATGCTATAAACATCAAATTTCCAGGCCAGTTTGTGTTTATTTTCCAGTCTGAAATCTTTTGGGCAATAAACGGGTGTTCCGGTGGGAAAATAAGTTGTATCCGGCTTGCCTGATAGTTGTTTTAAGATGGCATTTTGGCCTTCATCCTGCCAGTAATAGCGGGTTGCAGGCATGTTTAGAAGGGCTTTTTCACGGCACTGATCTCGGGTTAGAATAGACTTGCTTTCCAAAAAACTTTCCGGCACCAGATCTCCGTTGATGCTGAGCAGTTTCCCGTCTTTTTCGTGCAAAATCAGGGTTGATAATTCAGATGGAATGCCATTAAACCAATGTTGTGCACGGTAATGGGTTTGCCCCAGTTCGTCTTTTAGAATGGAATAAATTTTCCATTGGGTTGATGGGCTGTAACTGCCCATTTTTGCAACCACGGCAGGCCATTGCTCAAATGCAGGTTTTTGGTTTTCGGGAAAAACCAGCAGGGATTGGGTGGGTAGGTAGCTGTGTTTTAGGTTTGTAGGGAATGAAACTTGCCCGAAAACGGGTACAGCCCAAAGTACAGAAAGAATGATTAGTTTGTCAAAGCGCACACGCATAGTGGTCGTTCTGTCAAAAATAGTTATAAATTTTTACAATATCAACAAAATGCCTCGTAGGCACCTGACAAATTGTCGGCAACCATATCGGCAGTCCTGCCTTCAATCATGTGGCGTTCCACCATGTGCACAATCTGTCCGTCTTTAAACAGTGCAACAGCAGGGGATGATGGTGGAAAAGGAACCATGAATTCACGGGCTTTTTGTGTGGCATCCAGGTCCTGCCCGGCGAAAACAGTAAATAGTTTTACCGGTTTCTTAGTCCCTTGTAGACTTTTTAGTATTCCGGGGCGGGCGCTGCCGGCAGCACATCCGCAAACAGAGTTAACCACCACCAGTGTGGTTCCCTCATTGTTAGAAAGGGCCTGTTCTACTTCTTCAGCAGTGCGAAGTTCGGTGAAACCGTTGTTGGAGAGTTCGGCGCGCATGGGCGCTAAAAGCATTTCCGGGTATGGCATATTGATGGTGTTTTTCTATTTGTGCCGCAAATTTAAGGCCAATCAGGGCGAAATAGGGTTAATATCAATATGTCAATCATTTGGTATGATTATTTCTTAGGTAAAGTACAATCTTTTAAACCTATGAAAAAATTAACAATTTTATTGATGGCAGCGTTTTCAATGGGTGCCTGTACCATAATTCGTCCCGGCGAGACAGGTGTCAAAAGGAAGTTGGGTAAACTTGGACATACTGCATTTGATCCCGGTATTCGTTTTTATAATCCTTTTATCTCCACGGTATTGCTCGTACCTGTTAGAACAGTGAATTTGGAAGTGAAACTTCCATTACCAAGCAGAGAAGGTTTGACCATTCAGTCGGAGATTTCCATATTGTACAGGATAGAGAAAAAATCAGCCCCTGATGTTATCAAAAACATTGGCATGAACTACGAAGAGGTTGTAATACTGCCTGTTTTTCGTTCAGCGGCAGCCGATGTCACCTCCAAGTTTTATGCAAAAGATATGCATAGTGGAGAGAGGGCTTTAATTGAGAGAAATATTCGGGATACCATGATGGAGATATTGGGAGACAAAGGGTTTATCGTGGAAAATGTATTGCTGAAGTCAATATCGCTGCCTTCGGGCTTGTCTGCAGCCATTGAGGAGAAACTGAGGGCCGAACAGGAAGCCCAGCGTATGGAATTTACCAAGCAGCGTGAAAAATTGGAAGCAGAGCGCAAAGCCATTGCTGCTGAAGGCGACAAGCAGGCCTCCATCATTGGCGCACAGGCACAGGCTGAAGTTGCAAAAATAAAGGCGGAAGGACAGGCGAGTGCGATAAAAATAGAAGCCGAAGCAAGAGCCAAGGGCAATGAAATGCTTTCCAAAAGCCTTACTGGTGATATTTTGAAAAACAATCAGATAGAAGCTTTCAAGGCCCTTTCTCAGAGCGGCAATTCAAAGGTTATCATCACCGACGGAAAAACACCATTGCTGGGAATTCCTGAAGGGGGTAAGTAATCAGGCCTGATTTGCAGACAGGTAAACCGTTTTGGCATGGTTTACTCCGAAAAAATAGGGTACCGATTGAATGGCATTGTGGGTTTCTGTGATCCAAAAATCTGCTTGTTTGCCCGCGGCAATGCTGCCGATGCTTTTCTCCAGTCTTAGGCTGCGCGCAGCATTCAGCGTGATGGCGTTAAAAGCCTCTGTAGGTAGCATTTTCATGCGGCTGCAACCCAGGCTCCACACCATTTGCAGGTTGCAAACAGGGCTGCTCCCTGGATTAAAGTCCGAAGCGAGTGCGAACGGCAATCCCGCATCGATAATGGTTCTTGCGGGTGCATACGGAATATCCAGGAAGTAGCTGGTGCCGGGCAATCCCACGGGCATAACCTCTGAATTTCTGAGGCATTCTATTTCTTCATTACCAATATGCTCAAGGTGATCGGCACTCCAGGCACCGGCTTTGGCGGCCACCTGCACGCCGCCGGTAATGCCCAGTTCGTTGGCGTGTATTTTGGCGGGTAACCCATATTTGGCTGCAGCTTCCAGTAACAAGAGCGTTTGTTCCGGGGTGAAAAATCCGCGGTCGCAGAAAACATCCATGTGGTCAGCGAGCCCCTCTGCGCACACCGCGGGCAGCATGTCATTGATGATGTGTGCCACATAGTCATCCTGCCTGCCTTTAAATTCAGGTGGTACTGCATGTGCGCCTAAAAACGTGGTTTTGATGGTGGCCTTTACATTTTTTTCGATACGCCGACCTATGCGCAGCATTTTAAGCTCACTTTCAATGCTGAGGCCATAACCACTTTTGATTTCAATGGTGGTTGAACCATGCTCTATCATACGTTTTACCCGCCATAAACTTTGCTCATAAAGCCATTCTTCATCCATGATGCGCAGTTTGTAGGCAGAGTTGAGTATTCCGCCGCCTGCTGCCGCGATTTCTTCGTAGGTGGCGCCTTTCAGCCGCATTTCCCATTCGCCGCTGCGCAGCTGGGCAAAGATGCAGTGGGTGTGGCTGTCTACTAGTCCTGGTAATACTTCCAGGCCGTGCAGCGAAATTATTTCATCTGCCTTTGGCAGATCGCTGTCTTGCATGCTTCCCCAGTTCGCGAAATTTCCATTTTCTGTCAGCAGCCAGGCATCATGAATGGTAACTACCCGACTCATTTCAGCGCCCTTCAGCAAGGATTTTGTGTTGTCTTCAATGCCGTGAATGGCTTTAATATCGGTAAATAATTTGCGCATGCCCTGCAAAAAAAGCATATTTGAACCGCTTATGAGCATGGATTTAACAGAACGACTGAAAAAAAGACCTGAATTGGGCAAAAAAGTATTCGTGGCGAGAGGCGCTCACGTGATTGGAGAAGTTAAACTGGCTGATGAAAGCAGTGTATGGTTTGGAGCGGTGCTGCGCGGCGACAGCGATGTTATTTCAGTAGGGTCCCGCACCAACATTCAGGATAATGCCGTGCTGCATGCAGATCCGGGCGATCCATGTGTGATTGGCGAAGATTGTGTAATCGGACACAGTGCTATCGTGCACGGTGCAAAATTGAGTCACCATGTTTTGGTGGGAATGCATGCAACGGTACTCAACAATGCTGAAATTGGCGAATACAGCATTATTGGTGCCAATGCGCTGGTGCCTTCAGGAATGATTATTCCGCCCTATAGTTTGGTGCTGGGTGTGCCGGCAAAGGTTGTGAAAACGTTGGATGAAAGCGTTCATCTCCGTATTCTGGATAATGTTGACGAATACGTTAGAAAAGCCCGTGCCTACGTGGCTGCCGGTTATTCGGCTGCCGATTAATTTGGAGATGTCAGGAAAAATGCGTATATTGCAGTAAGCCTTATTTGGAAGGAGCCTTGTCAGCTTCTTTTTCAGCTTTCTTGTCTTTCTTGTCTTTGGCTTTTTCCTCTTTTGGATCTTTGCTCTCGCCTTTTTTGATGCTGAAGTTGTAAGTCAGGCCAATGCGGTGTTCCCAAAGCTGATCCCAGTTGTTACCTTCCACATAGCCATCGAGATTGTCATAAAAAGAGGGAAGCCAGGTTGAGTTAAGGTTTACGTTTAGGTGGGGCGTGCAGCGGATGTTGACACCCAGACCTACGGGAATGTTCAGGTATGATACCTTGCGCCAATCGGGCGTGTAATCGGGTTTTTGACGGTCGCCATAGAAAAGGCCAACACCGGCAACGAAATACGGAGCCAAAAAAGTTTCTTCTTTCAGCCATTTGCCGTTATTGAATTTAATTCTGGCTGTAAGATTGGCGTTTGTGCCTTTAAGATTCAATACAGGATATTGTTCCTGAAAAGCAACAGCATTTGGGTTGTAGAACATTTTACCGTAATTGGCATTAAGGCTTAAATCCAGCCAGTTGTTCAGATAGCGGGAAACACCGCCACCCAACTGAAAATTAGGATATCTGAATTGAAGGAGGGCTTTACCCAAATCGCCTTTGTATTCTTTATAGTTTCCATTAAATGAAACAGCCCACTTGTGGGTAGATGTTTGCGCATTTCCGGTACTTACGGCGCACAGAAAAAGGCCAATCCAAATGAATTTTTTCATGGTAATTTGTTGCGAAAGTATTAAATAATTCTATAAAAACCAATAACCTTGCTCATGTTTAGGTTTTTTTAACGGTTTCCGTTTTTTGTAATTTAATATTAATAATAATTAAAATCAAATGTAAATTCTATAATTCGTATACTTGCAGTAATAAGAGATGGCGCGCAAAACCAAATACTTTTTTAATCCGAAAAGTCTGAGTTTTGAGCGGGTTAGGGATAACCGCCGCTACATGATGTGGCGCGGTATCGGTTTCAGTAGTCTCGTACTTGTCCTCTCCGTACTTTTTTCAGTGGTATTTAATAGGTTTTTTGCCGGTACCCGTGAGCGCGCTGTGATGGATGAGAATGCAGCCTTGCGTCGTGAACTGAAGGGAATGGATCGCTCAGTGGCAGAACTGGAGAGGAATCTGGGTGTTTTAAAGGAGCGCGACCTTGAAATTTACCGCACCATGTATGAGGCTGATCCACCAAAGCCAGTAGACTACAGAGGCCTTGATTATGCAGAGTTAAAGAAATTACCTGAAGGAGAACTGCTACAGCGCATCAGGCTTAAAATAGACCGATTGGGTAAAGATGCCTATGCACAGGCTATATCTTATGAAACGTTGAAGAAACTGATTCGGGGGAAGGAGGCTTTTGTCGGCGCTATTCCGGCTATTCAGCCTGTTTCCAATGAAGATTTGACGAGGATGGCAAGTGGTTATGGTTATCGCCTGGATCCATTCTATAGAACCTCCTCATTTCATTCAGGGATGGACTTTACAGCCGATATTGGCACCGAAGTATTTGCCACCGGAGATGGAATTGTTGAAAAAACCAATAGCGACGGGTGGGGCTATGGAAATCATATAATTGTGGATCACGGCTTTGGCTATACTACACTGTATGGTCATTTGAGCAAAATTGTGGTTCGCCCCGGACAAAGTGTAAAAAGAGGTCAGTTAATTGGTCATGTAGGCAATACCGGACGGAGTACAGGTCCGCATTTGCATTATGAGGTGAGAAGGGGTGGAAATCCACTTAATCCCGCTTTCTTTTACCATAGTGACTTAACCGATGAGCAATACCGAAGGATGATAGAAATGAGTAACCGCGAAACCAAACGATTTGATTAATGGAAACAGAAAATACACATACCAAAAAGTACTACAAAATAGGCGAAGTAAGCAAAATGCTGGGCGTTCCGGCTTCCACTCTGCGCTTCTGGGAGACAGAATTTAAGCAACTGAAGCCCATGAAAAATAAAAAAGGGGACCGTATTTATTCGCTGAAGAACATTGAGCTGCTGAAGGAGATACATTATCTGACCCGCGAAAAGGGTATTAAAATTGCCAAAGCTACGCGCAAAGTCAGCGGATCTGGTTCAGATTCAGACCCTAAAGCAGTTCTGGTAAAAAAACTGAGGGAGTTGAAGAATAAATTGCAGGTTTTTCAGGAGGCGCTTGGCGGTTGATTCGTGCAATTGCTATATGGTTTTGTTTTTTTTCAGCCGGAACAATGATGGCCCAGCAAGGTGCGTCGTATTGGGGGCTTGGTGCCAACGAAGCTAACAGGAATGGGGTATTTGGACTAAGCAATAATCCAGGAGTAGCTTTTTCAGGCAAAGCAACTGGCGGTGTATGGGGGCAACAGCGATTTGCCGGGACAAGCCTGGTGCAGGGTGGAGCTGTGCTTGCAATCAGAAGCAAAGGCACTATGTATGGCGGGGATTATTCGTATCGTGGTACGCCCAATTTTTCTGTTACGGCTGCACATGTATCGCTTTGTCAGGTAATAAGTTCACAGCTAAGTGTGGGTTTTTCGGTGGGTTACACCACTCTGTTTCAGTCTATGCTAAGCAATCGTCCGTCATGGCTAAGCGGAAGGCTGGGCGCTGCTTTTCAGATGAATGATAAATGGGATGCTTCAGCCGTGATTATCAATCCGTGGAATCGCACCTACGATGGAGGCGTGGCTGTTCCGGCAGGTGCCCTCGCACTGGGTTATAAAATTAATCCGTTCACAAGAGCAGGGTTTCAGTATCGGTATAATGCCCAAAACCAGCCAGTGTATGGTATTGCGCTTAGACATGAATATGGAAAGCGCTTGGTTTTTAACGGGGCCTTACAAACAGGTCTTGAGTCGTTTTCGGGTGGAATTGAATATAAATCGGGGACCTTAATGTTTGCCATTGCAACAAGATATCATACCTACCTAGGCTTTTCGCCCGCTTTTTCCCTAATATGGACAAAGCGTTGAAGATATTACTATCGCTGTTTTTTCTACTTGCGGGTAGGGTTTTTGCGCAAATTCCGGAAGATGTAAAACTCACCATCGAGAGGTATCTGGAGACTTTAGAAACCAACGCAGATTATACCCAGGTTTATGAGGATTTAATCCGTTTTACGGAAAAGCCCCTGAATCTCAATCACGCCGGAGTGGATGAGCTGATTAATTTTCCCCTGATAACGCCTGTGCAGGCTGCGGCCATTGTTACGCACCGAAATCGTTTTGGGTTGTTTTTGCAACTTGCAGAATTGCAGGTATTAGGCATGGAGCCTGATCAGATACGGGCTTTGGCTCCATTTGTGAATATATCTCCAGGACTTGAAGACCGTGTAAAAGGATTTGCCGAAAAATTGCAACAGGGAAAAACAGAACTAATCCTTACCACCAAAAGAAGATACCCGGATCCGCAGGAAATTTACAATTCTGATTTGATGGCTATGAGCACCAGGCTGCGCTATACCCTGCCGGGTGTTTTCAGTTTTGGCATAACAGCTGAAAAAGATCCGGGTGAATACTGGTGGAATAAAGGGCCAGACTATTTTTCGGCGCATGCGGCCATCTATAATTTTGGGTCGGTTAAATCGCTGGTGGCAGGAGATTATGTGCTGAGTTTGGGACAGGGACTGGTGATGGGTTCCGGCATCGGTATCGGCAAAAGTGCGAGCGTTTTGAATATCAAGCGTTCGCAGCCCGCTGTAAAAGCCTACCGAGGGGTGAATGAGTTTTTATTTCTTCGCGGAATTGCATCAACATTGAAACTATCAAAAAACTGGGATTTCACGGTAGCAATGGCATCCAACGGCATGAGTGCGAGAATTGGTGATACTGCTGGAATGGGAGGAGAAGGTTTCTCGTCGGTGGATCTGGATGGATTACATCGAACCCCGTCAGAAATTCAAAGCAAAAGCAACCTGAGGCGCAATTTGCAGGGTTATTGGCTTCAACGAAATGGGAAAGCCGGAAATTTTGGCGGAGGCATGGCGCTGTTTAGCAGCAGTATTGCCCAATCTGCCTCGGAAGATCTTTACAGGCTTTACAATCCCACAGGCAATCAACAACATTTTTATCATGGCTGGCAGGCCCACACCATAGGCCGTATACATGTTTTCAGTGAATGGGCATGGCTGGCCGAAACCCGCAAACACGCGGTTTCTGCAGGAGCGCTTGTATCACTAGGTAAGTGGGCTGAGTGGTCAGTGCATCTGCGCGATTATGCCCCCGGTTTTATCAGTCCTTATTCTACTGCCTTTGGTAACAGCAACCAGAATGAGCGTGGGTTATACATGGGTTTAAAAATGAATTTCACCCGAAAACTGAGTTTGAGCAATTACTGTGATATTGCCCGGCAGCCATGGCTTACCTTTCGGTTTTACGCACCCTCACAAACCCAGGATTTGCTGTGGCAGCTGGATTATGCGGCAACCAAAAAAACGCAGTTCTATGTCCGTTACCGCTACATTACACGTAGTTTGCAGAACAGTGACGGCACAACAAAAACCATAACCAATTACACCACCCAATTGCTGCGGGTGAATGTGAATGCTGCAGTAACCAACAATAGCCGTGTGGAGTTGCGTGCCGAACACAGCTTCAACGTCGACGGCCCTTCTGCAGGACATTCTTCTTTGTTTTACGGAGAATATACCACCAAGGTAAATCCGGGGCGCTGGCAGCTGGTAATGCGCTACAGCATGTTTGATATTTCCGGTTATTACAACAGGATCTATGCCTACGAAAATCAGCTTTTGTATGATTTTGGCACGGTTGCATTCTATGGAAAAGGCCGCTCAGCCTATATTCTGGCTACAAAACCTATCAACAAAAGACTCAAAGCCGGATTGCGCTATGCGTGGATGGAAAGTATCAATAGCGGTGATGTCTTGCCCACATGGAACCGACGTATCTTTGCACAGCTGATCTGGCGTATATGAATCCCAAACTGAGTGTGAATGTTAACAAGATTGCTACCCTGCGAAACGCCAGGGGCGGCAACAATCCCGATGTGATAAATGTTGCCCTGGATTGTGAACTGTTTGGAGCCGACGGGATTACCGTGCATCCCAGACCTGATGAGCGTCATATTCGTTATGATGATGTGCGGAAACTTAGCGAAGTTGTTACCACAGAGTTTAACATTGAAGGCTATCCATCGGAATCGTTTTTGAAACTGGTTGAGGAGGTAAAACCTGCTCAGGTTACGCTGGTTCCCGATCCGCCTGATGTGCTTACCAGCAATAAAGGCTGGGATACAAAAGCCAATTTTTCAATGCTACAGGATGTAGTCGCACGCCTTAAATCGGGTGGAATGCGGGTAAGTCTTTTTCTCAATCCTGATTCCAATATGGTTGAGAATGCAGCTCTTTGCGGAGCAGACCGCATAGAGCTATACACAGAACATTACGCTGTGTTGTTTCCCAAAGATCCGGAAAAGGCCATAAAACCATATGTCAAAACTGCCGAAACAGCTATGCAGGCGGGTTTGGGTATCAATGCCGGCCATGATTTGGATTTGCATAACCTACATTATTTAAGGACGCATCTTCCGGGTTTACTCGAAGTGTCTATTGGGCATGCACTTGTGTGTGACGCCTTGTATTATGGGCTAAGAGATACCGTTGGCATGTATAAAAATAACTTGCTCCCCAATATCGCATTATGAACAGCAACCCGAAAGCCCAAATCCCTTCGGATGGTATAGCCGGACTAAAGCAATATTACAAGGAAGATGGACTGAGAGGTTTTTTGGTATTTTTACTTGCGCTGCCATTGAGTCTAGGAATTGCCGGTGCGTCGGATTTCCCACTTATTATGGGGTTAATTACGGCCATGATTGGCGGTTTGGTAGTTTGTTTGCTGTCCGGTTCATCGCTTACGGTTAAGGGAGCCGCAGCAGGTTTGATTGTGATAGTGGCGGGAGCCGTTGCCGAATTTGGAGGTAGTAAGCCCGAACTTGGCTGGAAAATGGCACTGGAAGCCATTCTGGTGGCCGGCGTGTTGCAAATATTCTTTGGATTTTTACGCCACTCAGGCAATCGCATGCTGAGTCTAAAGAAGCCATAATGAAGTATATTATGCTGCGTATTGTTGTGTTTTCTGCAGTTTCTCTTTTGGGGATAATGTCGGGGCTCGCTCAACTTCGCATTGCAGATAACAATGATGTATTCTGGGCTCCGGTGACGGTGCAGAACCGATTGTCGGAAAAATGGTTTTTGCACACCGAATTTCAATGGCGCAGAACCGACCGGGTGCAATCGCCCCAGCAAAATCTTCTCAGATTGGGAATGACCTGGCAAGCGAAACCACAACATCGTTTTCAGGCAGGATACGCCTGGATTCTGACCTACCCTTATGGTGATTTTCCCCTCGCGGAAAACGGCACTTTTGCGGAACGTCGCACCTATCAGCAATGGCATTTTGTGAATGAAATCAGTGGGAAAGGAGCGGTATTTAGCAGCCGTTTGCGCACCGAACAACGTTGGCTGGAGGTTTTGGATACCAATAGCCGTTTTTTGCGTTGGAATTACCTGAACCGCGTTCGGCTGATGCAGCGAATGCAATGGCCGCTTAAAAGCGTTAATAAAAACCTATACTTGGCCTTGTCAGATGAAATTTTTATTGGCTTCGGCAAGAATGTTGGTTTGAACGTGTTTGACCAGAACCGTTTACTTGGCTTGCTGGGAATGAATCTTAATAAATCCGTGCAACTGGAAATGGGTGTGCTGAATCAAATTTTTCAGCAGTGTAAGATCGTGAACGGAAAACCTGTTTTTCAATACAACACCGGCCCGGTGCTGGGTTGTAATATTAAGCTGTAATTATTCGCCAAAACCTTTGGCTGAAAGCATTTCGCGCACTGCATCCGGTACCAAATAACGGATACTCTTGTTTTGTTGTAATAAACCGCGAATGTGCGTGGCGGAAATATCCAGGAATGGTGCCGTGTATGGTATAATACGGGCATTTGGAACAGAACTTTTTAATTCACTGCCCATGCGGTTGTAAACGTGAAAATCTGTCAGTGCGCACAGTTTGTCAATTTCTTTCCATTCGTGCAAACGTGGCAGGTTGTCTGAGCCCATTACAATGGAAAAAGTATTGCTGCTTTTTTCAAGCAAATGTTCCAGGGTTTGTACGGTGTAAGATGGCAGTGGTAGTCTAAACTCAATGTCCATGGCCCTGAACTGCGGATTGCCTTCCACTGCGGCTTTTACCATATCCAGGCGCAGGTATTGCGGCAGCAAATCTTTTTGTTCCTTAAAAGGATTTTGGGGCGAAACCACAAACCATATTTCATCAAACGGACCTTCATTAAGCATGTGCCGGGCAATGATTAAATGCCCGTTGTGAATGGGATTGAACGATCCGAAATACAAGCCTACATGGGCCATCAGGGTTTGTTTAAAAAGTCGGTTACCAGTTTCTCACAGGTTTTCAGGGTGTCGTCCAGTACATCGTTCACCACCACCACATCATACTGGTTTTCAAAACTCAGCTCGTGGTTGGCTTTGGCAATGCGTTCCTGCAGGTGGTGTTCTACCTCGGTACTGCGCTTGCGTAGGCGTTGCATCAGTATTTCCACGCTGGGCGGTCTTAGGAAAATGGCCAGGGCATCTTGCTTAAAACGGCGCTTCAGGTTCAGTCCGCCTTGTACGTCCACATCAAAAACCACGGCTTTTCCGGCATCCCAGATTTTGTGCACTTCGCTCCACAGTGTTCCGTACAGCACGCCGGCATACACTTCTTCGTGCTCCAAAAACTCGTTGTTTTCAATGCGTTTTTCAAAATTATCAAATTCCAGAAAATGGTATTCGCGGCCGTTTTCCTCACCGGGTCTGGGTTTGCGGGTGGTGGCACTCACTGAAAATGCCATGTTATCAGGCATCACAGACAGCAAATGCTTTACCACGGTAGTTTTACCGGATCCTGAAGGTGCTGAAAAAATGATGAGTTTACCCAATTTATTATTGTTTAATCAGTTTCTGGGTAATGAGCGCATTCTTGTAGCTTAGTTTTAAGTGATATACACCCGTTGAAAGTTCGGAAATATTGAGTCGTGGCATGGGGGTCTGCCGCATGTCGATGCTTGTTTCCATCACTTTTCTGCCGCTTATATCGTGTATAACAATGGTGCAAACTTCATTTAAATCTTCCGGTTTGTAGCTGCTGAAATCCAGCATCAGGTAATCTTTGGCGGGGTTAGGGCGAATGTTGATTTCTGCTGCAGGCAATGAAGGTTCTGTGATTTTTCCTACGGTAAATGCAAATCGAATATTGCTGCCAAAATCGGCGCCAAAGCGCTGAATAATGCTATTGGAAATGAAGCGAATCTGCAGGAATCCATTTCCGTCGGTGGTGTTTGCCCACCATTGCAATCCATCTTCATTCAGCATATAATTTGGGTTGGGAGCACCTGTGTCCTGAAAATCCAGCGTGTAGCATCCATCACCCAGGTCTATGGTGTCGCGGTAAATCATGTTAGCCAAAGGGTATTTCTTGCGCGCTTTTACCGTTTTACCGAACATATCGCGGATTTCCCAGCTATTTTCGGAAGGTGCTGCATTGGTGCTGCAATACAGGATAAATTTAGGTGGTAACAAAGCCGGCAAGTTTCCGGTAACAACAGTGGCAGTATTGTTGGAGGGGTTGTCATCAGGCCGATTGTTTACCCATGCCACATTCACTTTAAAGGTTCCGGCACTGTTGTTGCGTACAAAATCAGCTGGTAATTCCAGTGTATCCCACTGACCTGATTTCAGGGTTCCGTTCCAGTGATAGTGCTTTTGCTGCAGGCCTTCCATGCCATACAGGAAATCTATGCTTTGCACAACCGAACCACCACGGTTTCGTATAATGATTTTTGGAGAGCCACATGATGGATTTACCCGCTTGTAACGCATTTCTGCGTTGGGGCTGATGATGTCTTCCACCACCACATCTAGGTTGTAATTGGGTTTGCCGTATTCTACCAAATAGGTACTGAGCATATAATTGGCACCGCCGCTGGTGGTTTTATAGCTTTCCATGTCCAGGTCCAAGCGGTGGGTACTGCCCGGTGTGGCTGCCACATCCAGGTTATATTCGCGCACATCAGCCCCGGGGCACCATCCGGCACGGTCATAAAGCCAGGTTCCGGCTTGCGGGAAAACTGGGTTTTCGCCACAGTCATCGCGCCATACATAGCTTTCATCAGCTACGGCTCCATTCAATACAATATATCGTTTCTTGGGACAAAATTCTGCGCAGTTTTGGGGTTTGTCCATACCATGGCCGGTTTGCAGAATTTTGAATCGCATAAGGTCGGTTTCCTGCCCAAGGGTGAAGGTGTCTTCGGGAACGTTTTTGTCAAACAGCGAATCGTTGCCATAACCCACACTGCGTGTGTAAAAGCGGGTAATGTTTTTCACATCTCGCCATGGCGTACCTTCTATGAGGTTGAAGTTCAGGGAAATTTCCCATCCTCGGTCATTATTGGCTTCGTAGCCCGTGTGCTGATACATGATTTGTACGCTGTCGTGCAGCAGATGGGCAAAGTCAGTGATGTCAAATTGCCAGGTATGGTTCCAGTTTTGGTCGAAATAAAAGCCGTAGGGAGTTATAAAACGCATGATTTCCCAACCCATGCTGTCGTTGAAGGCACCACGGCGGTCGCAGAGATAAATGTAGTTGAGGTAATCCCATTCTCCGCATTTAAGGCCGGGTGCACATTTGAAGGTGAGTTCGGCATAGGCCTTTTGGTATTTTACTCCGGTTTTTGGGAATGCTCCCCAGCCATAGTATTTGGTATTCCCCACACCTGGATTGGTTTTGATAACAACCTTGTTGTGCGTATTTACGCGAACGGTATCTCCGGGCTTGGACCAGAGTGTGGTAATGATTATGAAAGAAAAGAGGGTGGTAACAGTTTTCTTCATTGTTTTGCAAATTTAGGGAAAGTTTAATGGTGTGTTGGTTTAATAGTTTAATAGTTTAGTGGTTTAATCGTAATTTTTAATTAAAAAATGAAGGAATGGAGGGCAAAGTTTAATGGTCTATTTGTTTATTTGGGAAGGGAATCAGCTCATGTAATGGTTAAATACGGCTCAAAAAGTGGGTGGAATGAGCGGAATGTTGCAGTTTGCTGAGCTGATAGGGCTGAAAGTGTTCAGGCAGCATGATAAATTCGGTTGGTTGTAATATATTTGCAGTCCCATTGGGGCCTATAGCTCATTCGGTTAGAGCAACTGACTCATAATCAGTAGGTGCTTGGTTCGATCCCAAGTGGGCCCACGAAAGAAAGACGCTGTGAAAACAGTGTCTTTTTTGTTTTTAGTTGATTATAAGTAAGCTAAAAGAACAGGTGCGGATTCTTGTGTACGTCAAGCAAAGTTAATTTGGCTTCCCACCAAATCTCCCTTTTTTCCGATGAAAAAAATCACCTTGCAAATAGGGTGCGTAGTCATGGATAAATTTTGTGTTCGAAATCAACATTCTATTTATCATGAAACATTATCCTGCCTGCATCGCCCCGCCCGACATCATCCAGCCCGGCCCCGGCCTGATTACCGACATTGAGGTAAAAAAAGAAATCAAAACCATCAATGTATTCGAAGATCCCCTTCGCATCGACTTTCTCTACTACGCTAGCAATAAGTACATAAACGGCGGCTGGGTGCATATTATGCCCCAAACCTACATCCGCCCCGTAGGTTCGGATACACGCTATACCCTGCTGCAGGCCATCAACATTCCCGTAGCACCAAAAAAACACCATTTCAAAACCCAATCTGATATGCTGTTTTACTCCCTGCTGTTTCCGAAACTGCCCAAGGATGTAACCCACATAGACATTATAGAGCATGACGGCACCGGCGATAACTGGTTTAACTTTTACAACGTGTCCATGGAAACCGTGCTCAATGGAATCATCCCCGTAAACATTAAAAGAAGCAAATAATACAACCTTATGAAACGATATATTGAAATTGTAATGGACAACAGCGGCAGTATGCTCAGCAACCTTACCGCAACGCAGAGCCGCATGGCCGTGGCCAAGGAGCTTTTTAAAAAGGAGGTGTTTCCGCAGCTCAGCCCGGATGATTCCGTGTGCATTCGCACCCTACGCAGCTATTGTTTGGGTACTTCAGCGGCTCGCAAAACCCCTTATTCCATGCTGGAACAAACCATAGACAGCATTAGGCCGGAATTGGGTTGCACGCCCTTGTTTAACACAGTGAAGGATGCAGTGCAGGCCTGTAAAACAGTTACAGCCGATGAAAAGATCATCTTTGTGCTCACCGATGGTGATGATACCTGTGCTGTGGATTCGACAAAATTCTTTACCCCCGACGAATTAAAATATATACGTACCTTAAACGTAGTGCTGATGCAGTTTGCCGTCGATTCCGCCACCACCCGCAGCAACCTCAAATGGTTTGCATCAGGCATGGGCGCTCAAACATTTGCCGTTGGAGTTACCGGCCGTACTGATTTCAGTAGCATGCGTGCCGATTTACGCACCGGACTGGGCAATGCGGGCATCATCCGCGGTGTAACGGTAAATCCCAATCCAGTGCCGGATTATGCATTAACATGGGAAGAACTGCAAAACCGGGGCGTATTGTTTTATCAGGCTGAATTGCTTTTCAGTGAAGGTTTTCTGAGCTGGAAACCCATGCGCGGGGAGAAACCGGATGGCAAAATGTGGAGCGAACTACTGTTTTTATGGAGTTTGCGTTTTGGCAACGGATTGCCGATAGAAATTGTGAGAACCATGCTGTCGGGCCTGCAAAAACCCTATGCCTACAGCCAGAGCGGTGTGTATTGGGATTTTGAAAAAACACGCTGGATAGCACCTGAACCCAAACCCTTACAGCGTCTGCCGAATCCGGAGGCGGAGAAAGAGGATTTGCCTGAAAGAAACCGTGCCTACAGGGAGGTGGAGGATATGTATGAGGAAAATGAGTATTACAAGGTTGAAATGCTTCGCCAGGAAAATCTGGTAGACACGCCGGGCTATAAACTGGTTAAATGGAATCCCCAAACCGATTTGAAAGTGGTACCCAATAAAGTAAAGAACAAACGGCTAAAAGAAGGCGATATTGTTCAGTTTGTGCAACCCAAGCCAAGAGGACGGAAGAAGAAGGGTGGGTGAGATTTAGCAACGTAAGTCTGAGTTGCCAACAGGCTGCCTCAGGTTCAAGGTACAGTATTTAGATGTTGTCTCGCGAAAACTGGTCACAATTTGTGACCGGTTGAATTACCTCAACCATTCTCCAACCACCACCGCATTACTCTGCGCCGATATCACCTCATCCTTAAAATGCAACGCCACGGCCGATGAAGTAGGAAAACCCGCTTTTCCTACCTTGCCAAAATGAAATGCCAAGGCCTGCATTTCGGGATTGTGTCCCACCACCAAGATACAATTGGCCTTCAGGTTGTTGATGGCATCTATGTATTCGTGTGCCCTGCCCATATAAAGCAGCGCGTGATACACGATATGTTCCGCCGGATAATCAAATACGCGGGCTGCAATCTGTGCGGTGCCTGCCGTGCGCGTAGCCGGACTGCTCAGAACCATTTCCGGAATGAGATTGTTTTCTTTCAGCAAAACAGCAGTCTGCTCCGCTTCTTGGCGCCCACGGGCCACCAGCGGCCTCTCAAAGTCGTTGAATGCATCTTCCGCATCGGCGGCCTTGCCATGCCGCATAAAAATGACCGTTCTGCCCATGCTCAGGATTTGCTAAGCCGCAGCAGTTTCATACCTGCCCAGCACCAGCCTGCTATCATCAGCACACCGCCAATCGGGGTTATCGCTCCCAATTTTTTCAGCGATGTGGCCAAAACCTCATTCAAACCTATAAAATATAAGCTTACCGAGAAAATCCACATACCCGCTAAAATCAGCAGGATGGGCTTTTCCATGGCTTTGCCAAACAGGGATAAAATCATGATGCCCAAGGCGGTGTAAACCTGATACTGTACGCCGGTTTCAAATACAGCGATGTAACGCGCAGTGGCAAGGTCTTTCAAGCCATGTGCACCGAAGGCTCCCAGCGCAATGCCGGCAGCCAGCAGCAGCGCACCTAGTGCAGTAAGGCGGTATTGGGGCTGCCAGTTTGGTGAATTAGTCATCCAGTCCGTGCTCTATCAGGGTTAACAGATAACTGCGGTGGTCTTTGCTGTCTTTGTCGCCACCGGTGCTGCCTTTCAGCTTGCGGGTAATTTCCTGCAATTGTGCGGTTGCCCTGGCCTTGCTGATTTCATCATGGCGGCTGTTACTTTTCAGACCGGTTATGGCGATCAAACGCTCGGTGTAGTTGATTTGCAGCACCTGACGGAAGCTGTTTACGTTGCTGTTGATGTCTTCATCAAAGATGGCTTTGGTGAGGTCGCCCAGCATTTCGCCTACGCTGTATTTGTTTCCGTACAGACGGCTGTCGCTGAGGCGCAGCATCATAGTAGGGCTGAGCAAGTGGTCCAGAACACCACTCTGCATGGCATCCACGCGGTTGTGGAATTTGGGATCCTCACCGGCACCAAAGAAGTTGAAACCACGGCGCTGTGGCTGCAAATACGCCACCATTTCAGCGGGTACTTCCATGGCATTGGGTGCAAATGCATATTTAGCCAATGCGTTCATGGCGCGTTTCTGATCAGCGTAGGGTACGGGTGTATAAGGCTGTGTGCTGCCGGCACCGGGTGCCACGCGTTCTACGTACACACCACCCACATAGCGGCTGATAATGCCTGTCATTTGGCTGTATGCGCCGGAAAGACTTCCGTAAGCGTTGCGCATTTCCTGCCAACTCACGCCGCTGGTGTAGCGGTTTTTCAGGCCTTTCATCAATGACTGTACCTTTTCTATGCGCTCTATGCCGTAGGAGATAGCGTCCGAGCTCAGGTCGTTCACCATCACGCGGGGATCGATGGCTTTACCAGGTGCGCGCATGTCATCGGCATCGTTACCAAAGGTGAGGGCTTTTTCGCCGCTGCGTGCCAAAATGGCCGCCAAACGGGCTTTCTCCTGGGTTTCGTCTTCCAGTGCAGGACTGTAGCCGTATTCGATGGCCCACATGTCGTAGGGACCGGGTGCGGTTTGGCAATAATCTACTGCGTTCACATCGCCGTTCAGGTTGATGGCGGGATAGTCCATCACAGAACCGATGAGGCCATTGGCGGTAATGTTTTTGTCTTTCAGTTCCGCAGGGCTCAGCAACTGGCTGGCTTTCATATTGTGCTGAAGACCAAAGGTGTGTCCCATTTCGTGCAATACAAGGTAGTGCAGGCTCTGGTGAATGAGTTTGGTGACTTCCACATCAGAAGCGCCGGAAGCACGCATCATTTCGGTTCCCAGCAGCATTTCATTGTGCAGGGTATGGCCGGCCTCGCAGAAGTGCCCGTTGGGCTTTTTAATGTCGTATAGTTTTTCGGCCACCAAACGGTTGGTCACAAACACATATTCAAACATGATGTCGGCACCCAATATTTCGCCGGTGCGGGGGTTTACAAAGCTGGGTCCATAGCCGCCGAAAGGGGGATTGGGGCTGCTTGTCCAGCGCAATACATTGTAGCGGATATCGCCTGCATCCCAGTCTGCCGTATCAGGCTGTTCCTTTATTTGAACGGCATTGATAAAGCCAAGGGGCTCGAAAGCCTTGTTCCATGCCTCGCCGGCAGCTTTGATGGTGGCACGGAATTCTTTGGGAGTGGTATTTTCAATCCACCATACAACAGGCTTAATGGGCTCGCTTTTGGCTACCGAGGGATCTTTCTTGCGCAGGTCCCAGCGGTGGATGAGATCGCGGTAGTTAACAGCCGCGGTGGTGGTCATGTCATTCACCTGATCGGAGAAGAATCCCACGCGGGGATCGTCATGGCGCGGTTTGTAGCCATCGGCGGGCATTTCAATCAAGCTGTGCTGCACCACCACGTTGATGGCGCGGGCATCGGTCACTTCTTCGCTGCCACCATTAATCGGGTAGGGGTTTTCAAATACATAACGCACCACCAAATCCGTGTTCATGGGGTAGTTTTTCAGCTGCTCGTAGCGGGTTTTGGTGCGGCTTAGGCTGCCCAGGTTAAACGCCATGGGATTACCCGGAAAGCCGCTGGGCTTAATCTGGTGAAGCTTTTCACCCAAAAACAGTTCATCCGCATCAATTAGGTATTCGCCAGTTTTTTCGTCAGTAGCGATGATTTTTTCATACGCAAGCGAACTGTTGCTGATGTTGGCATTGGCACTCTTGCTGATTTCTTTATTCGGGTCGAAATAGAAGCTGGTATTCTGCTGTTCAAAATCGATATATTCAAAATGTTTTTTGATTTTGAAAATGCGGCTGCCACGGAATTGTCCGCGGTGAAAACCTGCATCGGTTACACCGTTTTCGGTATAGGTAAAATGGATAAACTCTTTGTTGAGCTGGTCTTTTTTGATCAGCAAAAATGATTTCCCGGTAGCCGTATCACGGAACAGGGTAAACAACCCCGGCATGCGCTTGCAGCTTTTGGTTTTGGAAACGATGCTTGGCTTGTCGTCCTTGGGTTTGGGTGCTTCAGCAGCAACGGCGGGCGCACCTTTTTTCTTGTCTTTTTTCTTTTTCTGGGCCAGAACGGGAACAGTAGCTACAGCGAGTGCCATTCCCAGCAGTAAGGTTCTTTTCATCATAAAAGCGTAACTGCAATGATACGCAGGAACGCGCTATTTTTCGCTAAAAGCCGTTGTATGTGTAGGATTATTCGATGGTAACCTGCTTGTTTTCGAAGGCCACCACCATGCCCGGATAAATTTTGTTGCGGCGACGGGTTTCGGTTTGTCCGTTCACTTTTACCATACCTGCATCGATGACATTGTTGGCATCGGCGCCGGTTTCTACCCAGCCCAAAAGTTTCAGCAGTGAATTGAGTTGAATGAAGGGTGTATGAATTTTCATAAAATCTAATATACGAAAAAAAAGTGAGATTTCCAAATTTATCAAACGTTTTATTTCATGCCTGCGGATGATACAGGGCAGGGTTTTCGCCTTTGGGGTTGGCTTGTTTTGTAATGTTATGCAAGATGTAAAACTGCTTTCCTCACACGCCGAAGAAGAAGCTGTTCGCGCTATTAAATCGGCGGCATAGCCGCCATCGCTGAACCCTATTTGCGCAATCTCAGATTTGTAGTTTATGGGGTTAGCTCACTGCATTCGCTGAACCCTACTATGCCGAAGTCTACAACCCCTGAAACCGGCGCACTGCGTGAGGTTTTTTTTTGGTGGTCATGGTTGCGGATTATGTGGGGTTAGCTCCGTCGGCTGAGCCGACATCGCTGAACCCTACTATGCCGAAGTCTACAACCACCATCCTCATTCTGCGAATGAGGTTTTTTATTGCACCTATCCACCCTTGAGCAAGCTCAGATGCGGATTTGGTGCAATAAAAAAGCCTCCGCTGGGGCGGAGGCTGGTGGTTGCTTTAGTGCACGCGTAGGGATTCGAACCCCAAACCTTCTGATCCGTAGTCAGATGCTCTATCCAATTGAGCTACGCATGCATTTTTCCGTAATGGAAATCCTTCAAAAGGGCTGCAAATATACTCAA
>VHBA01000006.1 GCA_016872175.1 Sphingomonadales bacterium
GTGGATAGTGTACAGTTTTAGTTAGAAGTTGAAAGTTAGGAGTCATGAGTTGAAGTCTGCGATTTTCACTGCTTTCTAACCACCATTAAACCATGAGACCAATAAACAAGTTACTATGCCTGAATAGCGTTGACTGTTTATTTGTCTAATTGGTTATTGGTTAAATTGTCGGGCGTGTGGGTTTATTTTATAATTGTCATGCTTGTTCATAGCCCTGGCTGGCAGGAAATGATTCCCAATAAACGATTAGACCAATAAACCATAATCCCCTATCTTTGCACCGGCGGTACGGCCAGCTCCCCGTTCAATTCCCCAGGGCCGGAAGGTAGCAAGGACAGCGGGTTGTAGCGGCGCGATACCGCCTTTTTTTATTTAACTATAAACATCCTCACCCTGCAAGATACTAAGGTAGGAATAAAAACGCTGCATCGGAATTTGTCCTGCTTCTACAGCGGCTTTGATGACGCACTCAGGTTCGTTGGTGTGGCTACAGTCGTTGAATTTACATTGTTGTAAAAAAGGCCTGAACTCCGGAAAATACTGACCACTCTCTTTGGGTAGAATATCCACCAGCCCAAAATCGCGGATGCCGGGGGTGTCTATGATGCCTGTATTTCCGGCAAACATGTGCATCTCGGCAAAGGTGGTGGTGTGCTTGCCCTTTTCGTGTGCCTCGGAAATGATGCCTACACGGGCTTCGGCTTCGGGGAACATGCAATTCAGGAGGGTGCTTTTACCCACACCGCTGTGTCCGGCAAACAACACCGTTTTTCCGGCAATGGCTTGCCTGAGTTCCTCCACACCCTGCCCGGTGGCCGCAGATCCGGAAATAACAATATAACCGGCATTGCGGTAAATATCGCCTACCTCATTTAGCAATTCCAGCCCTTCTGCGGGCAGCAAATCGGTTTTGTTGAGGAATATGATGGCGGGGATGTGAAATGCCTCACAGCAGACCAAAAACCGGTCTATAAAGCCAAAGGAGGTGCGGGGAGCTGCCAGTCCTGCTACCATTACAGCCACATCAATATTGGCGGCAATGATTTGTCTGCGGCTGCTGAGTTTGTTGCTTTTGCGGATGACCCAGTTGCTGCGGGGTTCAATGTCTGTGATGCTGCAGGTATCTGGATATTGCGGGTCGGGTTGCAGCAGCACCCGGTCGCCCACTGCTATGGGATTGCTGGTATCGGCCTCCTGCAGTCGGATTTTGCCGCGCACGCGGGCTTTCCATGCTTTTCCTTCTTCGTCGAGTACGTTGTACCAGCTGCCTGTGCTTTTTACAACGATTCCCTTCATCAGAAAATGGCCCTGCAAATTGCAGAGGTTTGTTCGCTTTTACCCATGGTATAGAAATGCAGTACCGGAGCCCCTTGCTGCATCAGTTCTTTGCACTGCATGGTAGCCCATTCCGTTCCAATCTGCTTGATGGCTGCATCATCGGTGATGCCTTCGGTGGCTTTGCGCAGGTCTTCAGGCATTTCAATATGAAAAATCCTGGGCAGCACATCCAGCTGTTTGGAAGTGCTAAGGGGCTTGATGCCCGGAATGATGGGCACCTGAATACCGTTTTCCCTGCATTTGGCCACAAAGTAAAAGTAGTGGCGGTTGTCGAAGAACATTTGGGTTACCAGAAAATCAGCACCGGCTTCTACCTTGCGTTTCAGGTATTTCATGTCCACCTCCATGCTTGGTGCATCGATGTGTTTTTCGGGGTAGGCTGCGGCACCGATACAAAAATGTGTATCACGGGCATTGGTGAGCTCTTCATCCAGGTAGATACCGGCGTTCATGTTGCGTATCTGGTGGATCAAATCCAGTGCGTTTTTATGTCCGTCAGCTTCGGGAATAAAGTGGGTATCGCCTTTGCGTGCATCGCCGCGCAGGGCAAGAATATTGTCAATCCCCAAAAAGTCGAGGTCAATAAGGGCGTTTTCGGTGTCATCGCGCGAAAAACCGCCGCAGATTAGGTGTGGAACCGCATCAATTTTGTATTTGTGCTGCAAAGCCGCACAAATGGCCACAGTGCCGGGACGCTTGCGGGTGCTTACCTTGTCGAAACTGCCATCGGGGCGGTTGCGAATGATAAAATCCTCGCGGTGGTAGGTAACATCGATGAATGAGGGCTTGAATTCAATGAGTGGATCTATGCCTTTCCACAGTGTGGCAATGTCTGCGCCTTTTAACGGGGGAAGAATTTCGAAGGAAAAAAGGGTTTTCCCGGCGGCGCCTCGGATGTGATCAATGATTTTCATGGTTAAAACTCAACAGTGGTGGTTAGGGTTTTGCCATCACGAAGGTACGTTACTTCTGCTTTTTGACCTTTTTCAAATTTGGAAAGTGCGCTCATGTAGTCCGATACACTGCCGATACTGATGTCACCCACTTTGGTAACAATATCACCGCGTTGTAATCCGGCTTTCATGGCAGGGCGGCCATCACTGACACCATCCAGCTTCATACCGTTTCCACTGAAAGTATAATCGGGCATTACGCCCAGGGTTACCTTGAAATTGCTGCGTCCGGGCGTCACATCTTTCGTCTTGGTAAATACAGGCTTTTTCTTGCCGGTGTTGCCGGAAATCACTTGTTCTATTACTTCAACAGCAGCACTCATACCGGCAAAGTTTATTTTATCAACGTCATCGGACGGTTTATGATAGTCGTCGTGCTGACCACTAAAAAAGTGTAGCACAGGTATACCTTCCAGGTAAAATGAAGCATGGTCACTGGGCCCCAGCCCACTTTCCGTCGTGGCAACGCGGATGCGGTTGCTGTCGGTTTTAATAGATGATAAGGTTGTTTTCCAGACAGGGCTGGTTCCAACGCCATTCACCATGAGGGTTTTGGTTTTTTCATCCAGGCGACCCAGCATATCGATGTTGATGACATAACTGATCTTTTGTTTCGGCACAGGGCACTGTTGCACAAAGTGCTTAGAGCCCAGCAGCCCAAGTTCTTCGCCACTGAATGCCACAAAAATCAGGTTGTTCTTTTTGTACTTTATTCCTTTCAGACTGCGTGATAGTTCCAGCATGGCAGCCACACCGCTGGCATTGTCGTCGGCACCATTGTGAATGGCCTGTGGGCCTGTGTATCGGCTGCCACCATACTCATTAAAGCCCAGGTGATCATGATGGGCGCAAATGATGATGTTGTTTTTGCTGCGTTTGTATTTGCCCGAAACTCCGGCCACATTATGGGCGGTAGCCTTGAACACCGCAATATGGCTCTTCATCTGCATGCGTACACCACGGGGGAATTCTCCTTTGAAAGGTTTTTTCAGGTAGAAAACAGGCATATTCAGGGTTTTGGCATAGCGTTCCAGTTCGCCTTTGGGGACCTGTGCAGCGTTGCTGCCGGGCAAAAACAGAATGCTGGAAGCTCCATGTGCAATGGCTTCCCTAATCTTGGTGTTGATATCGGCAACGGCGGCCAGGGGACTGTGTGGATTATCGGCATCGCCTGCAAAACCCAACCGTATAACGGCGATGTTACCTTTCAAATCACCGGAGGCGGCAAAATCATCGCGGTTGGCACTGTCGTGCAGCACAATGCCATAACCACAGTCTATCACAGCGCCCTCAGCACTGTCTGCATTCCCTGATTGGCTGATGGGATAGAAATCCTCATTCAGTTTGAGTTGCATGGCTTCGCCCGTTGGGCTTATAAAAGCCAGCACACAATCGGATTTGGCGATGCGCAGTTTTACAATTTCAAAGGTTTGAAACCAGTCGGTTTTCAGTGGTTTGAGACCTGCTTCTTTCATCTGTGCAACAATGTAATCGGCAGATAATTTTTCGCCGGGAGAGCCGGTTTGCCTGCCTTCCAGCGCATCGGATGCCAGGTAGGTTATATCGTTTGTGAGGCGGGTTATTCGTTTTTCATCAACAGGTTTTTGGGCCTGCAGGGCGGTAATAAAAACCGCAGAAACAGTTAGCAAAAGGTTTTTGGGGTTGTTAAGAAAAAATGTCATACAGGGTTTTAACAATTACGATGGAAGAAAGGATTGCAAAGATAATCCGCAAAGTGGTTTCAGAGATGCGTTTGGCGGCTTTCATTCCCCGGGTGGCAAATACTGCAACACCGGCAGCCATAGGCAAGGCGTAGGGCCATGCAATATAGCCGGTATGTAAAAATGGCAATATTGTGGCATTGTGTGCCAGCAAATAACCGCTAAGCGGTGCTATGCCCAGAATGGGAATTATGCTCAGGGATAGGGCTGTGGCCTGCCGCATGGGCATTTTCAACAACATGCGAAACAACGGAACCATAATTACACCGCCCCCTAGTCCGCTAAGTGCGACTACAGCGCCGGCCAGAACACCGACAAACACTGCCAGTATGGGATTCTCTTTGGCTGTTTGATTCTCACTATCCTGTTTCTTGCCAAAAATCATATTTGCCAAAGATATGGCCAGAAAAAAAAGAAATACCAGGTTGAAGCGTGGTTTGCTGTACCAGTCGCCGTGCTGTATGGCGTAGGTGATGGCGTAGGAAACCACAGCGCCGGGAAGTCCGATGCTGAGCACCTTGCGCCATTGCCATTCACCGAGCCTGTATTGCTTCCATGTTCCGGTAAGTCCGCTTACCACCACCAGCAGTATACTGTTGGCCAGTGTGTAACGCACAATTTCCTCCTGCGGCAATCCCAATGTGCCAAACAGCCAGGTGAGCAGTGGGATAAAAATGATACCGCCTCCTACGCCCAGCATACCGGCCATAAAGCCACCTGCGGCGCCCACAATGGGCAAAAGGAGCCACGACATCCAGGTCATTATTTGCGCAAAATACGGTTGTAAGATTCTGTATTATTCAGGGTTTTTACGGCCGCCGCCAAATCGGGATCGCCTACAAACATATGTTTGTATTCACGTTCAGCGTCGGGATAACGCGCTATTATTTCCGATTCCATTTTATACATGAGGGTTTCGCCGCAATGGTTGATGTGGTCGAGCACTGCCTTTTCAAGCTTGGCATCGCTTACACCGTTCATAATCATTTTAACCAATTCTTCGTCTTTTACACTGTTTTGCAGTGCTTCTTCCATTTTTTTACGCAACTGCCCTTTTAATTTACCGGCACATTGTTTGCCAAATGCATCGAATTGTTCGGGGGTAATAAAGCGTTCGGAAGCAGGCAGCGTCTCATGGCTGTTTCGGAAATCATTGGCAAAGTCAAACACATAGCGTTCTTCCAGCAGGTATTTAATAAGCGGTTCACCGCTAAAGGGATCTACCGCCACATCCGGGCGAATACCGCCACCGTCGTACACCGTGCGGCCTGCAGCGGTTTTAAATGCCTTGCGCAGGCTATCCGGTATGCTGCCTGCGCTGCCATCGGGGTTGCGTTTGCTGTAATCCAGCAGCTGTATGCAGCGACCACTGGGGGTGTAGTATTTGGCGGTAGTAATTTTCATTTGGGTGCGGTATGGCAGCGGATAAAAATTTTGCACCAGCCCTTTGCCAAAGCTGTTTTGCCCGATGATAACTGCACGGTCCATATCCTGCAGACTGCCGCTCACCACCTCGCTGGCACTGGCACTTTGGGCGTCAACCAACACCACCAGGGGAAGGTCAGGTGCGATGGCGGGTTTGCGCGTCATCCATTTGCGGTTGCTTTCTGTGGTGCGACCTTTCATGTTTACCACCATTTTGTTTTCGCCTACAAACAATCCCACAATATCTACCGCTTCGGCAAGAAGACCACCGCCGTTGCCGCGCAAATCCAGTACCAGCTTGTTCATGCCGGGATTTTTTTGCAGTGTAGCGAGAGCAGTTTCTATTTCCTGGGCGCAGTTTTGTCCAAACTCGTCAAGCTTTATGTAGCCTGTTTGTTCGTTAATCATACCCGACCAGGGCACATTTTTGGTGCGCACGGAAACACGGGTAATTTTTTTCTCCATGGTTTTTCCGTTTCGGTCAATGATGAGGGTAAGTGAAGTGTTGGGAGCACCGCGCAGCATGGCTCCCACATCATTGGTGGATTTATTGGCCATATCCTGCCCCGATACAAACTTGATGATGTCACCGCAACGTATATCAGCATTAGCAAAAGCATAGCCCCGAAAAACTTCACTCACTACCGGATAGCGGTTACGTAGAAAAATGCGGCAGCCTACACCTCCATATTCACCTTGCCTTTCAATCATGGCTTCCTCTGTCTGCGCTTCACTGTAGAAATTGGTGTAGGGATCAAGTGTTGCCAGCATAGCGTCGAGCCCTTTACGCATGAGGGTTCCGGGGTTTACGTCATCAACAAAGTGGGTGCCCACCTGTTTGTAGGCGGTAGCAAAAATTTCCAGGTTTTTGCTATATTCAAATAGGTCATCATAGGTTTTATAGCCGGTGCTCAGGAACAGGGCAGCGAATGCCAGCAGTGCGGTTTTGGGTATGCGAATACAGATTTCCATACAGGGCAAAGTTACGAAGTAAAGCGGGGTTGGGTGCATAAAAAGGGTAATCTGACGGAATGCGGATTTTTGTGGCGCGAATACAGGGCTAAATACAGATATTTGCAAGCTGTTTAAACAGGCTGGTCCCATAGTAGAATGGATACTACGAATGCCTCCGGAGCATTAGATTCAGGTTCGATTCCTGATGGGACCACTACCTATTAAAATAAACCCTTATACGTTCGATATGAAGGGAAGTTCTGCAACTCTTAAACCTGCTTGGGGTAAATCAAATCTGTCCTGCGCAGCAGCAATAGTGGCAATAAAAATCAGAAAGATAAAATAAAATAGTCTCATTGAAAGTGAAATACTGCATGCAATATTATATGAAAAATTTATGCGGTCTCTTATTTGACGCTATAAAAATCATTTTATGTTTAATAATTTTCACAGTTAACGAACAAAAAATATCATCAGGCGCATGAATATTATTGTTATATTTGAAACTAAAATATCTTCCATAAAAAGGTAAATAAAAAAATACATTAATATATGAAAATAATACTCACAGCATTTTTTATGCTGACTATTGGTTTGTCATTTTCCCAGTCAAAAAAAGAACAAATTGAGTACTTGAAATTCAAAACCGATAGCTTGACGAACGTTCTGGAAACAGAAAGAGCCAAAAACCAAAAACAGGTACAGGAATTGAATACCTCATTAAATACTGCAGAGAATCAGAGAAAGTCTTTGGCGAATACACTGGATAGTTCGAGCAAAGTATTGATTGCGGAGAGAGTGAATTTTCTCATTACCCAAAAAGAACTCAATTTGCGAATTGAAAAGCTGAAAAATGAAATTGATTCTCTAAGGACAGCATGTGCAAACATTTCTGCTGAAAGCTTTAAAAAACAGGTTTTAATTGATAATTTACAGCAATTGATAAAAGGCAAATCCGATAGTATTCTTTTGCTCACTGCTGAAGGTTTAAAATTGAAAGCGGTAAAACCGTTTGTGCCGGAAAACAACTACGATGGTTTGAAGGCGCATTTTACCAATAGGGAAAAGGATGTTGCCAATCTGAAAACAATCATCTTTGGGGTTTATCGCCAAGATTTAAAAGAATCTTTGAAGCTAACAAAAAGGTGTTCAGATTTTGTGAATGATGTTACAGAATTTACCGCAGGTTATCCTGGGGCAATTGAAGAGCATACATTCAAAAAAAATGGTCTCAGTATTATGATTTGAATTATGCTAGTTTTACCGCTTTTTATGAAAACGGAAATTGCGGATGGGCATCTAAAAAAGTTGCTTCTGTTGAATATCTTGGCGAATTAAATAATGGAGATTGGTTTAAATTTACCATTAAAGGGGGCTGTGGAATTAATGATTTTTCAGAAACAATTCACAGGGTTATTAAGGTAATTAAAAAAGATAACACTTACTTTATTGATTATATAATTGATCCAACGTACAAGCGTGAATAATATGCTTTACTTTTTAATTAGTGATGTAAAACCATTTCTCAATCCTTCGTAGCTTGTAATATCAACCTTAAGCGAACCTACCTGAATGGCAGTTTGCACGCGGACAGGAATGTGGTTGGCATCGTCGCTTACCCATACAGTCATATCGTTGCTGCTTTTAAAGACCCTGTCTACCACCAGCTTAGGCCTTAGTTTTATACATTTCACCTTGCCAATATCGGTGCTGAGGGTTTCTTTACCCAGGTAGGTGAAATTGAGGTTGTAAATTTTGTTGTCAAGGTAAACATCCAGCGGAAATACCTGGTTGGTTTTGGCACTTTCAAAATTTAAATTGCGGGCATAATACAGCGCTGAGGCAATGTCCTGCGTGTACATGGGCATGGCAATTTCGCCATCGGTGTTGCGCAGTTTCTTTTTGTCGTGCATATAAATGGCCAAATCTTCATCATAATATTTGTTTTCGCGCACTGTTTTAGCATAGCGAATAGGGGCAAGAGCTTCTGCATCTATCCAGCTCTGGAATTTGTCGCGTACCTTGTAGGCCCAGTCAAAACTTTTCAGGGTTTCTCCCTCACAGCGCACAGCCAGCGCATCGCGTCCATTGATAGTGGTTGCCTGATCTACAGACATGGTAATATTGGCAGCATTGATAAGTCCGTAATGCACACGAAATTTCAATTTTTCACCCACCTTAAACGCCTGGTTATTTAGCTTACGGTAGTTGAACGGATCATTCGGTGCACTTTGGGGTTGTGTGCTGAACGATTGGATAAGTGCGGCTAATCCGGCGGCAAGGGATACAATGACAAAACTGCGTTTCATGATGCTTTATTTTAGGTCTGTTTCATACATATACACATAACGTATGCCAAACCCCCAAACATGCGTAAAAATTAATTTGTGGTTTTATTTCATTGTACTTTTGTATCATGACCTCCCCGAATCTTATGTCATTTGGCAAAGGCAGCGGCTGCGGGTGTAAAATGCCGCCCGAAGCGCTAAAAACCATGCTCTCCGGACTCTTGTGTAATAATAGTGTGGAGAATGTGGTTGTTGGCAATGACTTGTCAGACGACTGCTCTGTTTATGATCTGGGCAATGGTCAATATTTGCTGCAAACGGTAGATTTTTTCACGCCCATGATAAATGATCCTTTTATCTTCGGATCGGCAGCGGCAGCCAATGCCCTCAGCGATATCTGGGCCATGGGCGGAAAACCCATTATGGCAAATGCTGTTTTTAGCTGGCCTTCGGAATTGCCTATTGAAATGGGACGTGAGGTGCTTCATGGTGCTCGCGATATTTGCCGGCAGGCCGGCGTGGCACTTGCAGGCGGGCATACCATCGATGGACGCGAACCCCTTTTTGGTCTGTCGGTGACGGGTTTGGCAACTCCCCAAACCCTAAAACGCAACGCAGGCGCACAACCCGGTGATGTTATCCTACTCAGCAAACCGCTGGGTGTGGGCATGCTGGCAGCCGCTTACAAACGGGGCACCGCAGATGAAAACCAGCAAATAGCACTGCAAACGACACTGGTAAAACTCAACAACGGCGGAGAGCAGCTTGGAAAGCTTGCTGCAGTTCATGCCATGACCGATGTGACCGGTTTTGGACTGGCAGGTCATTTGCTGGAAATGATGCGTGCTGCAGGCTGTGGTGCAGAAATAAGTGAAGCATTACTGCCCAAAATCCCCGAAGCATTACCGCTGGCGGCATCTTTCGTGCTGCCGGATAATGCAACCCGCAACTGGAATGCGTATGAAAAAGAATTACAAATGAACAATGCCGCCGCATTCCCGTGGGTTGCCGATCCCCAGACCAATGGTGGCCTGCTGATGGCGGTAGGACCGGATTGTGTAGATTCCGTGCTGGAAATGTTGCCGGAATGCAGCGTTATCGGTACATTCACCGAAAAGCAGAAAATACCTGTATTGGTAATTAATTAGTTTTTGTAGCAAACGGCTTTGGCCGCTTTTACGGTGCGCTCCACGCTGGGCAGGTAGGCATCTACAAATACACCGGCATAAGGCAGGTTGGTGTCCTGGCTGGTAACGCGGTGCACGGGAGCATCCAGATAATCAAAAGCCCTGCGCTGCACCATATGGCTTATTTCTGAGCTGATGCTCGCCAAAGGCCATGCTTCTTCCACGATTACCAGACGGTTCGTTTTCTTCACGCTGTTGATGATGGTATCGTAATCGATGGGGCGAACAGTGCGCAAATCAATCAGTTCGGCGCTGATGCCTTCTTTGGCAAGCTCTTCCACTGCGGTAATGGCGCGAAGCATCATTTTGCCGAAAGAAACGATGGTAACATCGCTGCCTTCTTTCACCACATGCGCTTGCCCGATGGGCAACAAATATTCTTCTTCAGGTACCGCGCCTTTCAGGCCGTACATCTGTTCGCTTTCCATGAAAATAACAGGGTTCTCATCGCGGATAGCCGTTTTCAGCAAACCTTTGGCATCGGCGGGGTTGCTGGGCACCACTACTTTAAGACCCGGAGTATTGGCATACCAGTTTTCAAAATTCTGGCTGTGCTGCTGTGCCAGCTGTCCGGCACTACCTGTGGGCCCTCTGAACACCATCGGACAAGTATACTGTCCGTTACTCATGCTGTTCATTTTGGCCGCGGCATTGATTACTTGGTCAATGGCCACCAGCGAGAAGTTGAAGGTCATGAATTCGCAAATGGGGCGAAGGCCATTGGCAGCGGCACCCACGGCAATACCGGCAAAACCAAGTTCGGCTATGGGCGTGTCTATCACACGTTTTTCGCCAAATTCGGCCAGCATTCCCTGGCTTACTTTATAAGCTCCGTTGTATTCTGCAACTTCTTCGCCGAGCAAAAACACGCGCTCATCGCGGCGCATCTCTTCGGTCATGGCCTCACGCAAGGCTTCTCTAAACTGAATTTCTCTCATGGTTTTAAAAAAGAATCCCAAACAGCACCCTTAAGAGTTGCTTTGGAACTGCAAAAATAACAATTTTCCTTTGCAAGGGTTCAGGGCTTTTTAGAATATTCAGAATTAAGCGATTCTGCGGCCAATTAACGCTTCTACCGCTTCGTGCAGTTGCCTGGGAGAACGTTTTCTCCATTCGAATTCATCCAAATCTCCGCCAAAATTGATGTAATAATCGATTCGGGCCTTGCGGAATTCATCCAGCACGTGGTCTCTGAAATTGATAAATGCAATCCAGCCGTCTTCGGCTTCCTGAAACCATTCCTCGTAGTAGCTGTCGTCGCTGGCATGAAAATTCAGTATGTTTTCCCCTATCAGTATAAACTTTTGAATGCCTTGATCGCTCAGCATTTCAATCACTTCCCGCTTCAGCATCATGATATCGTTGTACAGGGCATCATTCCACTCGCCAATCAATTCCAAAATGGCGTAACCATCTATGTAATCAACGTATAAAATTTTTAGGTATAAGGTGTTAGAACCAAAAGAATCCCATTGTGGATGAATGAGATAATTGTATACCGCATGAGTGAAGGTAAATTCGCTGTATTCACGCCCGAAAAACGGCGATTGTTCGTCTTCGGCGGCGTTATACAGGTGCAACCAGTTGTAGTACGGCTCTATATCATGCACGGTGCAAAATTAAATCGCTTTGCCGCAAACCGTAAATGGTATTACCGAAATCAGCGGATTTTTTTCGGATTGGCGCATTTCTTCTTTTTCTTTGTTGTGTTGAAACGCACTTTCCTTGGTAATTTATTGCTTTTGCAGGCACTGAACTGGCTAATCAAGCCTGTCTGGATTTTCTTTATTGAGGTAGCGGTGCAAAATAACCTGGGCGATGCCCTTTATGGCAAGTATTACGGCATTTTCGGGCTGGCCTTGCTGTTTAATATTCTGCTGGATTTTGGGCTGAATAATTACACGGCTGCCAAGGTGGCATCAGCTCCGGACCATGCGGTTCCCACGGGATTGTTGGGTTTGAGAATGTGGCTGGCTTTGTCGTATGTGCTCATTACCGCCATTTTTGGGCTGGTTCAGCACATGGATATTCGTTTTCTGGGATTGGTCATACTCAACCAGGTGCTGGCCGGTTTCACGCTCTATTTCAGATCCATACTGCAGGGCAGGCATTTGTTTAAAACCGATAGCATTGCATCGGTGACCGACAGGATGGTGGCGGTGGCGCTGCTTTCATGGCTTATTTTGGGCAGCGGTCTTAGTGGGGAAGAGGGATTATTGTATTTTCTGCTTGCGCAAACGGCAGGTTATGCGGTTTCCCTGTTTTTTTCATGGTTTTACGCCCGCAGGCAAAACCAAACTATAACAGAAATTTCATCGGTTGAAGGCTTTTCATTGTTGTCATCCATGCGTTGGTTTGCCATACTTTCCCTTTGCATGGCCGTTTTTACACGCCTTGACACCCAGATGCTGCGGCACCTGTCACCCGGTGGTGAGGCCGAAGTGGGGCAATATGCCCGCAGTTTTCGTTTTCTGGATGCTGCACTGATTTTCAGTTCTTTAATAAGCTCGCAACTGCTGCCGTTGTTTAGCCGCATGATCAGCCGAAATGAACCCACCGATGGCCTGCTATGGCTGAATGTGAGAATCGTATTGTTTGTAGCTTTACCACTGCTTTTTACCGGAATGTATTTTGCTTCGCCGTTAATGGGCCTTTTTTATGACGGCCCCGGCAAAGCCGGATTTACGGCATCGGATGCCACTGTTTTTGGCAGGTTAATGGCATGTTTTTTACCTATGGCATTGGTGCATATTTTCGGTACCTGGCTCACGGCTGCGGGTGAATTGAAAAAACTGGGACTTTTGGCCATTTTTTGTGTAGTTATAAATGCCGGTTTGAATTTTTGGCTGATACCGCTGCAAGGCCCATCCGGCGCGGCCCTGGCCGGACTGATTACGCAAACACTTTTTGTGATAATTTGTATTTACTGGGTGATACTGCGAAACGGTTTTTCCCTTAAGCAGTACAGGTTTTTTTATCTGTTGATTAGCGCCAATGCGGTCTACGCTATTTTTTATGTAGTTTCAAGAAACCTGCCTGACCTGAACGGCTTTCTGCTTGCCTGTGGCCTATGGGCGTTTACGGGCATGTTTTTGTTTGTCCCGGAGTGGAAAAAGTGGTTGGGCCGTAGCTAAAAAAACCGAAATATTTGCTTAAGCATACAGTGGATACCCTGCCATCAGTGTATGAACCTTACTTTTCACGTTTTCCAGCACAGCCGCATTATCCGTGTTCATTAGCGCTTCATCTATCAATCCGGCAATGCTGTCCATATCGGCTTCATTAAGTCCGCGGGTGGTAACGGCAGCCGTGCCCAGGCGAATGCCTGAGGTAACGAAAGGACTGCGGGTTTCGAAGGGAACGGTATTTTTATTTACGGTGATATCGCATATTCCAAGTGTGTTTTCAGCCAGTTTTCCGGTTAGGTTATCGCCTTTGGGCCTCAGGTCAATGAGCATGAGGTGGTTATCTGTTCCTCCGCTGATGATGCTGTAACCACGGCTCACCATCCCAGTTGCCAGCGCAGCAGCATTCCTTTTTACCTGCTGTTGGTATTGTTTGAATTCAGGTTTTAGGGCTTCGCCAAAGGCGATTGCTTTGGCCGCAATTACATGCTCCAGGGGCCCGCCTTGTGTGCCGGGGAATACTGCTCCATCCAAAAGCGCGCTCATCATTTTCACTTCACCTTTGGGTGTGGTTTCGCCCCAGGGGTTGGCAAAATCGGTTCCCATCATAATAATGCCGCCCCTTGGTCCCCTCAGCGTTTTGTGTGTGGTGCTTGTGGCAATATGCACATGTTTTAGGGGGTTTTCAAGCAATCCGGCGGCTATAAGCCCCGAAGGATGAGAAATATCGGCTAGCACGAGTGCACCTACCTCATCAGCAACAGCACGGATGCGGGCATAATCCCACTCGCGGCTGTAAGAACTGGCCCCGCAGATGATCAGTTTGGGTTTTACTTCTCGGGTTTTGCTTTCAAGCGTCTCGTAATCCACATAGCCGGTGTCTTGTTTTACGCCGTAAAAATGGGGTTTATACAATTTGCCTGAAAAATTTACCGGTGAGCCATGCGTGAGGTGGCCACCATGGCTGAGGTCAAAGCCCAAAATCGAATCGCCGGGTTTCAGCACGGCCAGCATCACGGCGGCATTGGCCTGCGCACCGCTGTGAGGCTGCACATTGGCCCAGGCGGCCCCGAAAAGTTGTTTCAATCGATCAATAGCGAGTTGTTCTACTTGGTCCACGATTTCGCAACCTCCATAGTATCGCTTTCCCGGCAAGCCTTCAGCATATTTGTTTGTGAGGACAGAGCCCATGGCATCCATCACCTGCTGACTCACAAAGTTTTCGCTGGCAATCAGCTCAATCCCTTCCTGTTGTCGCTTTAGTTCACGGTTTATCAGTTCAAAAACAACTTCGTCTCTTTCCATAATTGATGTTGCAAATTAACATTGAAAATTAATTTTTGTGACATGGTATTTTTTCATTCCGCATGCAGTCAAATTGCTCAAAAATACTGAAATTCGCCTCTTAACTATGAAAACCAACAAAGATTTCCTCAAACAGGCAGGTATTTTTCTGCTTTTCCTCATTGGTTTTTGGTTGCTATCAGTCATTTTTCTTTGGCCTGCCACGCAGGATAAAGCCCTACAACAGGGTGATATGCAGCAGGTTCGCATGATGGTGGATGCTGCCAACAAACACGCCGATACTTTCGGGGTAAAGCCCAATTGGAATGACCGCCTTTTTTCGGGCATGCCTTCCAACCTTATTACGGGTATACCCACCGGAAATTTACTCTTGAAACTTAGGCCTCTTGAATTATTTCTGCTTGTAAAGGGGCCGTTCAATTTTCTGTTTGTTGCCATGCTCAGCATGTTTGTGCTGCTTCTATCCTGTAATGTAAACCGATGGTTATCTGCAGCGGGTGCTATTGGCTACGCTTTCATGACGTTTTCCATAAGTTCATACGAGGCCGGCCACATCACCAAAGTGCTCGCAACCGATGTAATGCCCGGAATGCTGGCAGGATTGGTATTGATTACCCGACGTAAATACCTCCTTGGCGCCGGTGTGCTTGGTGTTTTCTTCGCCATGCTGGTGGGTTATTTTCACTACCAGATTGCCTATTACGCGGGGATTGTAGCCGGTATTTATTTGCTGATAGAAATGATTATGGCCCTCAAAGCCGGTGAAATTAAGCATGCGGCTATTGCAACAGGACTGTCCGTGTTAATGCTCGGCATGGGAGCGGCTACCAATATTGGCAAAGCTATCGATACGGCCCGTTACAGTGAAGCTACCATGCGTGGAGGAAGTGCAGTTGCCAGCGAGGTTCCAACCAAAGATGGTCCCAAAAATCAGGTAGGCAGAAAAGGTCTTGATATTGATTATGCTTTTTCGTGGAGCTATGGTATTGATGAATCCATGACCCTGCTGATACCCGGATACATGGGCGGAAGTAGCAATGAAAGAGTTTCCAATGAAGATGGTGATCAGCAGGATAGGGCACCGCTTTACCATGGTGATTTACAGTTTACTTCAGGCCCCATCTACATTGGTGCTGTTTTTATATTTTTATTCTTACTTGGCACAGTAGCCGTTCTACGTTATCTCAAAACCGAAAATGTGGATTCCAAAGAAAAAACAGTAGCCCTAACATTGCTCGTATTTAGTTTGGTAACTGTAGCGGTTTCACTTATGCTGGCATGGGGAAGATACCTTGGATTGAATGAATGGCTGTTTAACCACCTGCCCTATTACAATAAGTTCCGTACACCCATGATGGCGCTGGTTATTGCACAGATGACAATTCCGTTTTTCGGACTGTATGGCCTGCAAATGCTACTTTCTGACCGTTTTAATGAAACAGATAAAAAACAGATATGGAAAGTATCAGCTATTGCTACAGGAGCGCTGATGGCCATTGCCGCACTGATGCTGTCATCCGAGGATTTCAAAGGAGCTGAGGACAAGGATATTCTTAAACAGGCTACACAGCAAGCCATGCAATCCGGACAAAACGAAACCTCAGCGATGGCTTATGCTTCTGATTATATTAAACAAATTGTTGATATGCGTTCTTCACTGGCTTGGGGAGATTGGAGACGGAGCTTGTTTCTAATTGTTTTGGCTGCCGCATTAATTTGGTTTACTGCGCTTAAAAACAAAAACCGCGAACTGCTATGGATTGGCATGCTGGCACTTGTTTCTTTTGATTTAATGGGGGTTGCCAAACGCTATCTAACAGAAGATAACTGGCAGGATAAAGAGACGGAAATGGCCATTGAACCTACTGCTAAGGAGCTTCAGTTAATGGCAAACAATAAAGATAACAAACGTGTGTTTGATTTGCGATACAATCCTTTCAATGATAACCACGCAGCACCTTTCTTTCGCAATGTAGGCGGTTACCATCCGGCCAAACTAAGCCGGTATCAGGATATTATCAGTTATTGCATTACGCCAAATGGTGGACAGCTGAGCAGCGACTGGGTTTTCAAAAACAATGCCCTTGATATGCTGAACTGTGGTTACATTCTGTCGGGCGGGCAGGGCGGTGATGAGGATTATTCGCGCGCTACAGCTTTGGGTCACGCCTGGTTTGTTCCAACTGTTAAGGAAGTTGCAGATCCTAAAACCGCCCTGTTGGAAATTAACAATAACCCGGCTAACAGGCAGGTAGTTGTGGAAGCCTCTGAAAAGCTGAAACCTGCCTCAAAAACCTATGCTACCGATTCTGCCGATATCATAAAGCAAACCCATTATTCATTCGATACACTTAAATATGAATCTGTTTCCAAGGCCAATGGGCTGGCGGTTTTCAGCGAGGTTTATTATAACGAGAAAAACGGAAGCTGGAAAGCCTATGTAGACGGCAAGGAAACTCCTGTATTGCGGGTAAACTACATATTGAGAGCAGCGGAAATACCTGCAGGTAAGCATAAAATAGAACTTATGTATGTTCCGGCCAATCGAAGCATGTTAAAAAACATTGAAACAGCTACATCGGCATCTATGCTGCTAGTTGTGTTGGCTGCACTGGGGCTGATGGCGATGCGCAGGGATGAAGATGGCCTGAAATCTTAAAAGCGGTTTGCGTGCCGATTTTTTCCGTTATTACCATCAATTACAATAACCTACGCGGGTTAAAACGCACGTATGAAAGTGTGCAAAACCAGACCGCACGCGGGCAAATACAATGGATTGTGGTGGACGGCAACAGCAGCGACGGCAGTGCAGATTTTTTGCGTGAAAATAGCCAAAATATCGATTTGCTGGTGATTGAGCCTGACAAAGGCTTGTACGATGCCATGAATAAAGGCCTGCACCTTGCAGAATCGCCCTACGTTTGGTTCATGAATAGTGGTGATGTTATTTATACCAATGATGTGGCTGAAAAGCTTTTATTACTGGCCAAAACTGAACCTGACGTGATATTCGGCGACACCATGTTTGTGCATGAAAGTGGCCGTGATATTGGTTTAATCAGCAAGCTTAAACCCCAGCGGTTTCCGGAAAAGCTGGATAAGTGGTCATTCCGATTTGGCATGAACCTCTGCCACCAAAGTTTTATTGCCAAAAAAGCCATTTGCCCGGATTACGACCTACAATACCGGCAAGCAGCCGATGTAGACTGGATTATTCGGATACTAGGTAAAAATCCCTCGAATATTAGGTTTGACGGCGTGATTGCCGGTTTCGAAACCGGTGGCAGCAGTGCACAACACGAAAAGAAAGCATGGAAGGAGCGTTTTGCCGTATTGTCGAAGCATTATGGATTTTTGCCGAATTGCATTAACCACTGCTGGATAGTTTTACGAAGATTATTGTTTAATTTGAAGATTCGATGAGCAACACCGCGCGGGTAGATAAAAGCATGTTTGAGGAGTCTCATTACCTGGGCAAACCCGCCGATGCCGACGACCTGATCGTACAGCGTCGTTTGCGTATTTTGTACAATATCCCCAGTTTTATCGGTAAAGACCTGGATTTGCTGGAGATTGGCTGTGGCAATGGCAATACGCTGTTGCAGCTTTCTTCGGAGTTTAAAAGTACAGTAGGCCTTGAGTACAATGAAGTCCATAAAGCAGAATTTGAGCAACTTAAACAACAACTCAACCTACAGGGTGCAGAATTTCAGGTTTGGGATATCATGGAAGAGCCTTTCACCCCTCAGGCAGACCGGCTGTTGAGTTTTGAGGTGATAGAGCATTTGCCTTCGGAAGAGGGTGTTGCCAATTATGCGGCAAGCCTGAAACAGGGTGGCCTGGCGGCATTTAGCGTGCCCAATAAATGTTGGATTTTTGAAACCCACGGAGCCCGTTTGCCATTATTGCCCTGGAACCGTGTGCCTTTCTTCTCATGGCTTCCAACACCCTTACACGAACGTTGGGCCAATGCACGTATTTATACAAAAAGAAGAATAAAAAAATTGCTCGAAAAACATGGGTTTGAAGTATTGGATATGCAGTATGTAATGGCTCCTATGGATGTTATCCGATGGAAACCCTTGCAACAACTTCTCAGAAAATACGTTTTTAATTCGGATACCACCCGCATTCCCTTTAAATCTGTGAGTATCTTTGTAACCGCACGCAAGAAATAATCATGAAATTTTATATATCACTATTTATCCTGCTTTCTACTGCAGGAACAGCACTGTGCCAGTCAGCATCAAAAAAAGAAAATGCATCTTCAAAACTCTGGTATCAGCAGGCTTTCAACAAGAAAAAGAACTTCAGCATCAAGCTGGACAAGGCCTATAAGCTGGTTGATAAATTAAACCCCACCGAAATTGTGGTGGCTGTTATTGATGGCGGTACAGACCCTCATCACCCTGATTTGCAAGCCAATATGTGGCACAATCCCAAAGAGATTCCTTTTAACAATCTCGATGAGGACAACAACGGCTATACCGATGATACGGTAGGTTGGAACTTTATTGGTGGCAAGGACGGTAAAATGGTGGGTTGCGACAACCTTGAAATCGTTCGTTTGGTTCGTGAGCAAGCCAAAGAATTTGAAGGTTTTAAAGCAGAGGGTAACCCGGATAAACGCATGGTTGCACGCTACGAAAACTACCTGAAAATGAGGCAGGATGTGGAGGATAATAAAGAAAAATATTCCAAGCAGCTTGAACGTATTAAACCCATTTTGGATACCATGGAAAATATTTTGAAAAACATGGGAACCGACAATCCAACCGATGCACAGGTTCAGGCATACGAACCCAAAGGCCTCATGGAAACGATTATCTTGGGTCTGCTCAAGAAAAATAACATGTCTTTTTCAGACCTTATGAAAGGATTAAATGAGCAGGTAAAACAAATTGAAGTAAGGGCCAATTGCCAGTATAATCTTGATTATGATCCACGCTCGATTGTCGGAGATGATTACGGCAATGCCAATGAGAGATTTTATGGCAACAACAGTGTAGCCGGACCTGACGCATTTCATGGAACACATGTGGCGGGCATTATCGCTGCGGTGCGCGGAAATGGCATTGGCGTTGAAGGTGTTGCCTCCAAAGCTAAAATCATGGTTGTACGCGTTGTTCCGGATGGTGATGAGCGCGATAAGGATGTAGCCAATGGCATTCGCTATGCTGTGGACAATGGCGCTAAAATCATCAATATGAGTTTTGGTAAGGGTTATTCCTACAATAAGCAGGTTGTGAATGAAGCTGTTGAATACGCTTCCAAAAAAGGCGTATTGCTGGTGCATGCCGCAGGGAACAGCAGCAACGACAATGATGCCATTGCCAATTATCCCAATGATTCTCTTGTTGGCGGACGCTTTGCCGAAACATGGATAGAAGTAGGTGCAAGCCGGCAAGCCAGTAAGGAGTTACCAACAGATTTCAGCAACTACGGAAAGCAAAACGTGGATTTGTTTGCCCCCGGTTATGAAATTTATAGCACTACGCCCAATAACGGATACGAAAACGCAAACGGCACCAGCATGGCTTCGCCCGTAGTAGCCGGTGTGGCAGCCTTGGTTTGGAGCTGCTATCCCAATCTTACCGCTGTTCAGGTGAAAGACGTTTTGATGAAAAGCGTTACGAAATACAAGGGTAAAGTAGTTTTACCCGGCACCGAGTCAGATAAAGTTAAATTCTCTGATTTATCTATTTCAGGAGGCGTGGTAAACGCTGAAATGGCGCTGAAATTGGCCGCTGAAATAAAGTAAATAAAATGCTGATTCTAAAATTATTAGCCGTAAAATTTTGGTTTTAAGGCTTGTTTGATATATTTGTGCTACCATGCACAAATATGCATCGCGCATACTTGTTTTTTTAGTGGCGTTTTGCTTTGCAGAAGCCCTATCAGCGCAGGGCAATAAACTGAGTATTGTGGGTTCTGCCCCCAAAAACATGACCATTTGTGGTCTTACGGACACTGCGCGGGTTACTGTTCTTAACATCAGCAGTTCTGCCGTCAATGGCAATTTAGTTACACTTTCCATGCCAACCGGAATGCGCTATGTACCCGGATCAGCAACTGGAACCGGGGTGGCTGAAAGTAACATTACCAACCTCAACAGGCCCATATTCTCTGCTCCCAACCTTGCCATAGGCAAAAACTTCACATTCCGCTACCGCGTTAGGGCCAATTGTGATATGATACCGGTGGTAAGCGGTCCATCCAATCCCAGTATCAGCATTCGCGTTGACTACACCGGCAATTTTGATGCGGCTTTGTCACTGCCATTCACATCAGCTGTGCCATCTCTGGGTTATAACATTATTACTAATCAGACCTTCATCGGCAATGTGGGAGATAAGTTTGTGCGCCGCGTTACCTTGACCAATTTTGGGAAAGGCCCTCTCCTGAATTTGCGCCTGGTCCGCGTGAAAGGCAAGGATCTGACCCTTAGGTCTGAAGGAGGTTTCAGCCACCGATACAATTTGGATTCCGTTATTACCACCATTACCAAAACCGATATTCAGAAGGTGGGCAATAAAGATACCTTTCTGGATCAGAACGAGAGTATTGCATTTTCGGATACTTTCACTATCACCGGTTGCATATCGCTGATTACCAGCTATGACCTGACCTGGGGCTGTGATGGTAAATTTTGTCAGGTGGTGAAAAATACTGCCACCACGGCTATCAGCACGGCAAGTCCCAACCTACAGGTGGTTATTAGCAGCAGTGTTCAGCCTGTTTACAACAACACAACGGCGAGTAAATTCACCATGCGCATTGCAAACATAGGGCAAATGACAGCGATGGCTTCCGATGCCTTGATTTTTCAGACATTGAGTCCCGGTGTCGGTTTTTATAATTATGTGATGTCACGCATCGATTCAACAAGCATCCGACTACAAAAGGGCTGGAATGGTTTTACAAACCGTGCATATACCGATACTTTTTTATCCAATGCAATAACACCCTGCTGGTCAACAGGCAGTATGGGCGGTTTTAGGCTCAGATTGGGCAACATGCAACCAAAAGATACTGTTTATATTACCTGGGATGTGTATCGCTGCGTTAATACAAACTGCAACACCAGTACTTATGAATTAGGTTGGGGTTACAGAGCATCGTACAGAAACCAATGCAACAACACATTGAGTACTGGAAATCAATGGACTGTTGGATATACATATTCAGGTGGCGTTGTTGCGCCATACACCCCAGCGGATCTCCAGCAAAACGAAGTGAAGCCATTTCGCTACTCTTTCAGCGGCATGGGAAATCTTCCGTTGCACAGCAGCGCTGCCATTCGCATTGATCTGGTATTGCCGAATACCCTAACGCACAGCCTTACCAAAACAGATTTTTATATTGATAATCCCAACCTAACTGCCATTTGGTATCCGGACAGCCTGAAGATGGTAAAAGACACCCTAAGGGCGTTTATGGGCCGCAGCATGGTTTTCTGGCTAACCAATTCTGAGTTGACCGTAAGGTTGAAAGGTGTATGTTCCACCGGAAGTAATAATAGCAACCTGCCGCTAACCCTTATTTATGCCTACAACCCCAACACCAGCGCCCATCCGAATCTATGGATAAAACCAATATGTAACACAGTCAATGTGAAAGTACACTGCAGTAATATTTGTAACCGTGGCGGGATGCTTTTCCGCAATTTTGAATTGTACCGAAGCAACTACGGCCGTCCTGACAATGACAACAATGGTTTGCCCGACGTTTCCGGAAGTATTGATAAACTAAAAATCCGCACAGAAAGGATAATGTTTGGTGATACGTTGACTACAATCTTTAGGGGCAGACCCAGAAATGCTTCAGGCATTACGAGCTGGCGCTACGGCTATGCTGAATCCGTTGTTACCAATGGCGATTATATCACAGTGGTGGATGCAAAACTGGAGGTTCATAAAGGCATAACCAAAGTGTCCGGTAATTGCGGTGCTGTTAAATGGAGAAAGGTAAGCAGCGGCACAAATGCCACATTTTATTTTGATTTTACAGTAGATAGTATCTGGCGTGGAGGCTGTTTAACCTCCATATACCGATACACCCAAAATGACAGTGTGACCCTAACAGTCCGCTATAAAGTTGATAAAAACCGCGGGCAAACTGCGCAGCCCATGAATTTTAGCAACCGTTTTTACCTTGCATCTGCCGCAAATCCTACGCTGTCTCAGTCTTACCAATGCGATACCTTTTCGGGTAATTGTATTTTAAATGGTTATATATTCCACAATTGGGGAAGTGACTATATCACCTATGCAAGTTGTAATGAAGTTGCTGTAGCCCAGAATTTTTACTTTGGAATTGGAAATTGCTGCAATTATGGTGGCGGAAATATTTTTCCTTTTGAATACCGTAGCTGGGGCAGACCCATTGCCATGAAACTGACCATGTCATCTGGTCTGAAACTTGGCAGATCCAGTTTCATTCAATACAGGACTGCCGGAACTAACAATACAGTTACCGAACGTAAAGACACCATTCCATTCCGTAAGGGGAGTACCTACTGGTTCGATTTTACCAAGTATTACAAAGACTCGGGTGGCACTGTCAACTTTAGCGATGATGGGTTTCACGGCACATTTTGGTACACGGTTTATCCAACCTGTGACCTGATACCCTATGTTGCGTATCCTATTCAGTATGATTACGTATATGAAAAGCGAGGCGCTCTGGGCAAAGGCTATGATACTGTAAGGTCTCAGAGCATGAGAACCCCTGATTTCTTCACTTTTGCACCACCCAAATTCACCCTGCAGACTGCTTTACCCATTGTTTATGGAACCAAAGATACCGTAGAATGGGAGGTGAGATATACAAACCCATCAACTACCTTTACCGCCAACACCATTTGGCTTTCACCTGCCAAAAACAGCAATATCAGGGTAGTGCAGATTCGGGACTGGGTAAAAGATACCATCATTAAACCCGTAAACGATATTTACCGGGCAGGCTCACTGCCTGCGGGTCAAACGCGCCGTTTCAAAGTCAGGGCGGTTTTTAGTAATTGTACCCCTGACAGCCTGCTGTTATTTGGTGGATGGAACTGCCAGACATATCCCACCGATTTTACCTCCAATACCTGTGTGCCTGTTGCAACCAAACTATACCTGGAGCCACTAAATACGCGATTAAATCTTACCCTCACGGATTCGCTCAGCAAATTCGATCTCTGTTATCCCAACCGTATGACGCTGGTGATAGACAATGTACAGTCTGTTACTGCGCATCAGCTAAAGGTACGGATTGCCCTGCCCATCGGTATGGATATTATTTCTGGCAACAATTTTATCCGTTACCCCCACAAATCAGCTGCAGTGAAACTGAGCAATCCCACACTGCTCGCAGGCACAACCTGGGAATGGGACCTCGCCAAACTCATGTCCGGTTTGTCTGCAGGATTTCCCGGAACCATTGATACCAATAAAAACAAGATTATCATAACCTTCAGGGTAAAAACCAACTGCGATTATGCATCAGGCAGTTTTATTTCAGCCAGGGCCTCATCCAATATCCGCTGTGGAGATCCCGTGCCTGCCAATACTTCCTACACCAATCCGCTGGAAATAAAAGGCGTGGTCAAAACCCTGTACACGCAGGTAAAAAACTGGACAGATTCCATTTTGCCCTGCGAAAAACCGGCCATTTCCAAAATCAGGGTGATTGTTCTGGGTCCGCGGGAGATGGATTCCAACGACAGGGTTGAAGTGATTTTGCCATCAGGCATTTCCAGGGATACATCCTATTTCAAGGCGGTCAGAAATGCGCCCAATAAAGATTCAGTTAAGGTCAGCAATTTCAATGGAGCGACACTTCTTTCCTGGCCTGCCACTCGCAAACTCCAACCGGGAGATTCTCTGGAATTTGATATCCGTTTGTTGTCGAATGGTGCCCAGCTCAACTGTGGTACGGCCGATATTCTGTCTCGAACGGTTGTCAGCCAAAATGTTGAATGTGTTCCCGAAAATAGAATTTGCAATATAAAAATCGTGACAGGTTCCGTCCTTACTGCCCCGGCAGTAGATAAAGGTAACCTCCAGTTTACGGGCATCAGCATCAGTGCCGCCCGCCTGCTGAATTCCGATACCGAACAGGTAGTTGTGAAATTCGGAATTAAAAACCTTGGTAAATATACCAGCAGTGCCACACCCATTGTAGTACGCTATCATTACGACAATGACGGCAATGGTAAATGGAGTACCGGCGATCTTCGGCTGGGAGCGGACACCATACGCAAAACGCTGAAAAAAGATTCTCTTTTGACGGTGTCTCGGACATTGAAGATAAGGGCCGGACAAAGCTGTGCCATACTGGCTGTGATAGACAGCGCTGCCTGTGCCTGTAAATTCGGGCAGACAATCTTCCCTGCGGCGTATTACCCCAATGCGGGCCGTGATACTTCGTTCTGTTCGGGGTCGCCCTGGCGGCTGGGAACCCTTACCTCCAAGTGGTATAAATACAGCTGGGATAGAATCGATCTGCTGGATAGTTTTCAAATCGGGAATCCAGTCTATAAGCCCATAAATACGGGAAATAACCCCGATACATTGTTCTTTATGCTAACCACAAACCGCGGGGTTTGCAGCTCAAAGGATACAGTGCGGCTTATTGTACAGTCGTTGCCCACGGTGGTTTTCAGCAATAAATCCATAAATATCTGTGAGGGCGCCTCTTCTGCATTGTCCAATTCGGTAAATGGGGGATTTTCGCCCTACAAATGCCGGTGGACGCCGGCAACAGGGTTGTCGGATACAACCGCTCCCATTCCTGTGGCGAAACCCAAAACAGACACACGCTATACCCTTCGGATTACCGATAAACTGGGCTGTGTGCAATCGGATACCATGCGCATTTCCGTCAATCCCAAGCCGGTGGCAAGCTTCTTCTGGCCGGTTACCTGCGACGGAAGGCCTGTGGTGGTTTCAGACAGCAGCCGTATTCTGCGCGATACCATTGTAAGCCGCCTCTGGAGTGCAACCGGTTTTGATACTTTCGGATTAAAGGTGTTGAACTTTAACATGAATGGCCTGTCCCGCCTGCCACTGACACTGATGGTATATTCCAACAAAGGCTGCGGCGATACCCTTACAAGAACTTTGGATGTAAAGGCCATACCCAAAGTGGCTTTCAGTATCCCTTACGTTTGCAATGGTGATTCTAGTCGTTTTGCCAACCAAACCACCCTCGACAGCGGAGTTATTACTGCCTGGGGCTGGGACTTTGGAGACGGTAAAACATCCACCGTGAAAAATCCTGTGCACCGCTACGTCGATACAGGAATACGAACCGTAATGCTGGCAGCCCAAAGCAACAATGGGTGTGCCGATACCATCCGCAAAACGTCAAGGGTATTCCCGGTTCCATCGGCAGCATTCACCTTTATCAACGTCTGCTCCGGCGATTCCTTCGCTTTTGCCGATGCATCCAAACTCTTTGGCGATACCCTGAAAACGCGCAACTGGAATCTGGGTACCATGGGAACAGCCACGGACAGCAGTTTCAAACGCATGGTCAAAACGTGGGGAAAATATCCCGTTTCGTTGCGTATTGAAACCATTCATGGCTGTAAAAATGCAGCCTCAGACACCGCCAGGGTTTATCCTTTACCAATACCTTCATTCACCGCCGATTCTGTTTGCGAAGGGCTAACCACTAAATTCATCAATACTGCCAAAATTCCACAAGGAAGCATTGCTACATACAATTGGCAATTTGGCGACGGCAATATATCCGCCGCAGTTGCACCTTCAAATGCTTATGCCAAACAGGGGTTGTATACAGTTAGGCTGAAAGCCACCTCCGACAAGGGTTGTGTAGATAGCGTAAAAAATACAATAACAGTGTTTGCGCCTGCATGGCCGGTCTTTGCAGTTAATAATTTGTGTTTGCGACAAAGCCTTGTCAGCACGGCTACCCACCGCGGTGCCGGAATACCCGTCATTTACCGCTGGTATCTTGGCAATGGCGACAGTCTCAGCGGCTCCGGATTGAACTACACCTACCCTGCACATGGAACATACAACGTTCGCTTGCGCATGGTAACTGACAAGGGCTGCATGCGTGATTCAGTTGCCGTGGTAACCGTGCATCCGCTTCCTCAGGTTGCATTTACGGCAGTGAATCCCTGTAAGGATGATAGTTTGGTGTTCACTGCCCAATCAGGTATCGCACTGGGCAGTGCTGGCCTGCCACAATGGTCATTCAGCAGCGGACAAACCGCCACAGGAAGCCCCATACGACGCATTTTTAGTGTACCCGGTAGTTTTACCGCCAAGCTGAAACACACATCCGATAAAGGTTGTATGGATTCTCTTTCATTGCCTTATACCGTGGGAGAAAAGGTTATTGTTAAATATACCGTAAATGATGTTTGTTTGGAAGAAACAACACAGTTTACAGATTCTTCATACAGTGTTCAGCCAATAAACATCTGGAACTGGGACTTTGGCAACGGTGTTAAATCAACCAAAAACAATCCGGGCTTTACCTACAAAATGCCCAGGAAATACAATACCCGTCTGCAGATTAGTACCCTGCCGGGTTGTAATTATTCGGTGGGCAAAACAGCAACCGTTCACCCAAAACCACAGGCATTTTTCACCCATAATCCGGATCAGGGAACGATTGTAAATCCAAACATCACTTTCACCGATAAAAGTGTGGGTGCAGATGATGTGCGGTATGTATTCAGCACGGGATATAGCACCGGCAACCGCAACTTTACTCATTCTCTGCCTGACAGTGGCATATTCTCGATAACACAATATGTTTCCACCCAGTTTGGATGTAAAGACTCATTTACCAAACAGATAGTTATTAATTACATGTACACCCAGCATGTGCCTACCGCTTTCACACCCGATGGCAATAACCTGAATGAAGGATTTTCGCCCTTGGGTATGGGAATTAACTGGTATAGTATGAAAATTTACACGCGCTGGGGCGAGAAAATATATGAAACCCAGGACAGCAAACCCTGGAATGGCACATACAATGGCGAGCCGGTTCCCGAAGGGGTTTACGTAGTTCTGATAGAAATAAAAGATTACAAGCGTAAAAACCACTATTACAAGGGCACGGTGCAGATTCTCCGCAAAACGGAGTAAGCACGTTACAGCACAAACTGCTGCAACTCGCGGTAAAACCTTGACATCGGGAAGCCCATTACATTGTAAAAGCAACCATTGATGCGCTTTACGCCCATATATCCCATCCAATCCTGAACCCCGTAAGCACCTGCTTTGTCGAAGGGTTTAAAATGCTCGATATAGTAGTCAATTTCAGCAGATGTTAAGGGATAAAATTCCACTTCACTGCGTTCGTGAAACACCTGCTGTCGCTCTTGGTTGCGCATGCACACACCCGTAAAAACCTCATGGGTTCTGCCACTTAGCGATGCCAGCATTTCGGCGGCTTCTTCCTTGGTTGCGGGCTTGTTGATGACCTTGTTGCCCAGGCAAACAATGGTATCGGCCGTTACCAGTATTTTTTCATGTAATGGTTCCGTAAAATGTGTGGCTTTGTGAGACGCCAGAAATTCACATACCTGTTCGCGCTGCAGGTAATCGGGAAAATCTTCCTCGGCTTCGATATTCACCACCTCAAAGTGCAGTCCCGCTTCGCGAAAAATCTGATGACGTCGCGGACTTTTTGAAGCCAGCAGCAGGGTGGGGAACTGAATCATGCCGCAAAGGTATTGCAAGTGCAGGAAAGTAGAAGTTAGCAGCCAAAGGGTTATTTTTGCAGCCACTTATGAAGCAAATTGCAGTAATCGGCGGCGGTACCATGGGAAATGGCATCGTGCATGTGTTCGCTCAAAACGACTATCAGGTTTCTTTGATTGACGTAAAACCCGAAATACTTGAAAAGGCCCTGGCCACCATCACCAAAAACCTCGACAGGCAGATTGCCAAGGGTGCTATTGATGAAGATAAAAAAACAGCTACCCTGGCCAATATCAAAACCTTTACCAACATCGCCGATGGGGTGGAAGGTGCCGGTTTGGTGGTGGAAGCGGCCACCGAAAACATTGAGATTAAGTTGAATATTTTCCGGCAGCTGGACAGTTTTGCCAAACCCGGATGCATACTTGCTTCTAACACTTCATCCATCAGCATTACCAAAATTGGTTCGGTTACAAACCGCCCTGAAAAGGTAATAGGCATGCACTTTATGAACCCCGTGCCTGTAATGAAGCTTGTGGAAATTATCGGTGGCTACAAAACAGATAAAGAAACCCTGGAAAGCATAACAGAGCTTACAAAAGCCATTGGCAAGGTGCCCGCAGTTACGCAGGATTATCCCGGATTTATTTCCAACCGCGTGCTGATTCCCATGATCAATGAAGCCATCCTTTCACTGGAAGAGGGCATAGCCGGTGTAGCGGATATCGACACCATCATGAAATTGGGTATGGCCCATCCCATGGGGCCGCTTCAACTGGCCGATTTTATCGGTCTGGATGTTTGTCTGGCTATTCTGCACGTATTGCACGACGGATTTAAAAATCCAAAATATGCACCCTCCAATTTGCTGGTGAACATGGTAACTGCGGGTGATCTCGGTGTTAAATCAGGACGTGGATTTTACGATTATTCCCACGGCACCAAAGACCTGGTGGTTTCTCCGAAATTCAGCAAATAATATCGGGTATTTTTTAGGATAACTGACTTTAAAGTCCTTTGTAGCAAGAGCTTTCGTCGTATTTCCTTGACTTTCCTTTCATATTATAGTACATTCGCGTTTTAATCAATCACGGGCGCACTGCAACCGCATGAAATTAAGTCAATTTAAATTCGAACTACCTGAAGAGCTGATAGCCCAGGAACCCCTTAAAACCCGTCACGAAAGCCGCCTGCTGGTGGTAAATCGCAAGGGAAAAACCATTGAGCACAAAATGTTTCATGATGTGCTGGATCTTTTTGACGAAGATGACACGTTTGTAGTTAACAATACCAAGGTTTTCACCGCCCGTATGTACGGCCAAAAAGAGAAAACCGGTGCCCAGATTGAAGTGTTTTTGCTACGCGAACTCAACCACAATTTCCGTTTGTGGGACGTGCTGGTAGATCCGGCCCGTAAGATTAGAGTAGGCAACAAACTGTATTTTGGTGATGATGACCTGGTGGCTGAAGTGGTTGATAACACTACATCGCGCGGCCGCACCATTCGTTTCTTGTTTGACGGAGATGACGAGGCATTCAATCGCATAATCAAAAAATTGGGTGAAACCCCCATCCCCAAATACATTACACGTCCTGTAAAGCCCGAAGATGAACTTTGGTACCAGAGCCAGTTTGCCAAGCACGTTGGGGCTGTGGCTGCGCCTGCTGCGCAATTGCACCTTACCCGTGAGTTGCTTATGCGTCTGGACATCAAGGGAATCAGGTTTGCCGAAATTACTCTGCACCTGGGTTTGGGCGCATTCCGCGAAGTTGAGGTAGAAGACCTCACCAAGCATAAGATGGATAGCGAGTTTTACAGCATAGACCAAACGGCTTGTGATATTGTGAACGAGTCCATTGAAAAACGCAAGCGTGTGGTTGCTGTGGGTGGCTCGGTGATGCGCGCCATGGAAAGCAGCGTTAGCTCAACCAAAACCCTGAATCCCGGCGCGGGCTGGTCGGATAAGTTCATTTTTCCGCCCCACGATTTCAGTGTGGCCAATGCGTTCATTACCAACCTGCATCAGCCCGAGAGCCCCTTGTATATGATGGCCTGTGCCTACACCAGCCATGAATTCATGACCCATGTGTACCAGGAAGCCATGAAGGAAAAGTACCGTTTTCTTTGCTATGGCGACGCCATGCTGATTATGTAAGTCATGCTTCGGCAGGCTCAGCATGCCAGCCCTTGTTGCCCGGCAATACTCTAATCGCCCTGCATATACGCAGTTAAAAATCTACTGCATAGCTGTAAAGCGAATCGAAATTAACAATATCTTCATTTTTTCATTAACAATTAAATCCTCCTTGACTTTCGTCAAAAATTGTTGTATATTTGAGATAGTTCTTTGGGGCTGACCGGACTTGACAGGATGAATGGGTGCGGTGTAAGCATGTGGTGCTTTGGATGTTGGCACTTGAATCTCAATGTTCAAAACCATAAGAGGCGAAAATAACTACGCCCTCGCTGCCTAATTCGTTGTAATTAGCATCGCGTGTTGCTCCCGTCGCTTTTGTCTGTGTAACTGACGAAACGGAGCAATCGATGAACACGGATATGGCCACTCACACCGGCCAGGTGAGCCATTAACACGCCGGCTAAGGATGGAGTAGGGTTATTTCTGTACCCGCCTCATCCCGACAACAAACAGAAATAAACATGTAGAAAGCGCCAGCAGTCGCGTCTCTGGACGAGGGTTCGATTCCCTCCAGCTCCACCACCCAACAAACAAAACCCGCGTAAACATTGAGTTTAGCGGGTTCTTTGTTTTGTTGTTGTCGGTTTTGTTGTCGGTTTTCTGCGGAAATCAATAACAAAACTTGTATTTATGAGATAGTTCTATTTATTTGCACAGCATGAAAACGACTCTCACTATTTTCTTATGTTGCATTTTTTATACCTTAAATGGTCAAACTGCACCCGTTTCCAAAACTTCCGATTCAACTTATTCGCACCTCGAAAAATCGGCTGACTTGAAAATCGCATCGAAGATTACTGCATTTTTAGGAGCTGGATTAACTTAATTAAATATGAAATCAGTCAAAACTAATCCACAGATATCATATCTGCCTTTCAGCACTTATTTATGTGGAGCGGTTGCAGTGGTGTTTGATATAGCCTCACTGGTAGAGTTCAAAAAGGCCGGAAAGTCAGAATCTAATAAGAGAAAAAAACAATAAAAACATGGGGGTTACCCCAAATCCATTGTCAGCAAAATGTGTTTTGCCTCAATACTTACCTCCTGTGTGACACGTGGCAACCCGATTGCACGATTCAACAAACTTTCTATTGCGTATAAACTACCTTTTTTTGCTCCATTTAACAATGCGCGGGCAATGGTGAGTTCAAGTATTGTGGCCGTGCCTGTATTAACAATGTCGCTCAATTCGGTTTCGTCCAGTGTCAGCATTACCAGTATTATGTCATTCACTTGCGATTGTGTGTAACCTTGTTTTTTTAATGAGGTGATAAACTTTTGAGGCCTCCCGGCGGGATTAGGTGAAACCATACCGCGTTGCCACGGGGTTAAATGGTCAGTTTTGGGATTTATATTCATTTGTTTAAGTTTGTGGTATGAAAAGAATAATTCTGATATTATTGTTGGTAAAGTCACAAATTGTTGTTTCTCAAACATCTCATATTTCACAAGATTCTATTAACATCTATTTCCAAAATATTGTCAATGAGTATAGAATGAATAATCACCTAAGTGGTTTATCTATCGATACAACATTAAGTTCTTTTACAAAGAATTGGTCGGAGTATATGTTCAAACAAAATTATTGTGGACATGGTGTTGGTGATGAATCATTTCAAAATCGAGCAATAAATTTTGCACCAACATGAGAACTTCACTGTGTTGAAAATGCGGCAGGTCCATGGGATTTTACCAAAGATTTACCTTATGATGTTGAAGACCCAAGTTACTTGTATTATACAAAAATTGGTTTGGATGGTTTTGATTATCAATATAAATTGACCAATACAGAAATACAAACTTTAATAAATGTTGAAAATAAAATAGGTGAAGGTGTAAACATTAACCAAAATATCGCTGTGTTCATTTTTTATTTATGGAAAAACTCACCATCACACAATGAAGGGTTGTTGGATTATCACACAACTAAATTCTATGTTTCCATAACTTATGTGGGTACAAAAATAACCGCGTCATATTTGGCAACAAGTTCACCAAAACCTATTACTAAAAAAAGACATGGATGGTTAAGTAAATTCAGCCCTGTTAAATGAGTGTTTTTGTTGATAATGAGTTTGTATATGGTGTTACGACAAATGTTGTAGCAAGGTATACATTCTGTGAATTTGCTTTTCTGCAATCAAGTTTACATGAATACTGGGCTTGGAAATATGGTTCAACAATGCGATTTGCAATTCGATATACAAATGGAGATTGTATTGATACCTTTCCAATTTTAGAAAATCTAACGTCACAACAAGAGCAGCAATTAGAATCCATTGGCGAAGCCTACCACGAACACCGCAGGCAACTCATGTTGGGTATGCAATTAGGGCTTACGAAAACCTATAATTTGTTTCACAGCAATGCCATCACGGCACAAGCTGTAAATGAGAAAGACAATCAAGTAGCCGCCCGGCGAAAGCACTTAGAAAAGACGCCCAATACCATTTCATTCAACGAAGCCATTCAAGGTATCCTCAAACTCCGTGAGCTGCATGTGCAAATGGATGAGGCGGTGTTAGATGCTTATGGATGGAATGATATAGCCCTCCGTCATGATTTCTACGAAGTAGATTATTTGCCGGAGAATGATCGTATTCGTTTCACCATCCATTCGGATGCCAGAAAAGAGGTGTTGAAGCGGTTGTTGGATTTGAATCAGAAAATACATGAGGAGGAAATGGCCGCAGGTTTATGGAATAAAAAACCTTCTGCTAAACCCAAAAAATCTAAAGATACCAATCCCGACCAAACCCAACTTTTATAAAGGAATACAATGCAAGCTTATAAACTTTCTTTTGCCGATTTATTGAAAATAGAAGGCAATATAGAGCACTATCATATACCTAAATACCAGCGCGAATATGTTTGGGGTAAAACCGAATGGGAAACGCTAATTAATGATATCAATGAAAATGACATTGATTATTTTATCGGTTCTGTGATCGTTGTTGCTTATTCTGATGCTCGCCCGGGAGCTGAGAAGATATATCAAGTGGTGGATGGGCAGCAGCGGCTAACCACATTAACCTTATTGCTTGCTGCAATTTACAAGAAGTTAAAGGCAATTCAAGCAACTTTAGATAAGGAGGATGAAGATGTATTCTCCGATTTAGGGGTAAAACTAAATAGTATTGAACGGAAGCTGGTGCATCGTAAAAAGGCTGCTTACAATGATGAGCCAGGTGGGTTTTTAGATAAACAGCAGGTTTGTTTTCTTAGGGTTCAGCCGTCATCTCAAAACAGCAACCTGGCCGATTATAAATATATTTTTAAGGAGTGTGGTTTGCTTAAAGATGCAGATGTTCCCAAGAATTTTGGAAACCGCAGATTTGCACGAGCTTTTTATTATTTCCTACAGGAAATTCCGGATTCACTTGAAGATCTTGAATTATTACTGGACAAAATAAACCGCCTTGTGTTTATTCATATTGCTGTTGGCACCCAGGCCGATGCATTTGTTTTGTTTGAAACACTCAATAATAGAGGGGTGGATTTATCGCCCATTGATATCATAAAAAATAGTTTGTTGGCAGAAATGGAAAAGCAACAGCAAGTAAATATTGATGATTCTTTTCAGCGATGGCAAGAGCTGCTTACATTGATTCCTGATTTTGACAATCAGCTTCGTTTTTTAAGGCAGTATTACAATGCATTTAAGGTTTATCCTGAAATCAAGCACGATAAGGTTACTAAAGCTACCAAAACAACAGTACTAATGGTATATGAAAGGTTAATTAAAAAGAATCCTGATAAGATTTTCAATGACCTAATTAGCAAAGCTAAATCATATTCTATTTTAACCGGAGTTTCAAGCACAGAAAGCAATCAATTAAATCAGAAAATAGAGGAGTTAAATAAGGTTGGTGCTGCCGCATCTTACACTTTATTGATATATCTTCTGCAAAATAAAGAACATCTAGTAGATGACGGGGTGCTGCCCAAATTGGTAGATTTTTTAATTAAGTATTATCTGCGTAGAAATGTGACGGACACGCCTAATACCAGGGATCTTGATTCCATCAACATTGACGTTGTAGAACATTGTCATCATTCAATTTTAAGTGGCAACAAGCTTACCGCTGATTTTATAATAGCATTGCATCTGAATAATGCCAAAGCCAAGCCGGCTGGAATTGATGTATTCAGAAAGTGGTTGAGTGATGCAATATACGAGAATAATGTGGGTATGACCCGATATCTGCTTTGGAAAATAGACAGTATATATCACACCAGAGAATATGCCCCTGATTTATGGAAGCGCAATGAAAATAACAATGCCTTCATTTGGACTATAGAACATGTTTTTCCTGAGGGTAAGAATATCCCTGAAACTTGGATAAGTATGGTGGCTAATGGAGATAAAAAGTTAGCGGAAAAGATCCAAGAAGAATGCGTACATAAATTGGGTAATTTAACGCTGTCGGCCTACAACTCAAATCTGTCTAACCGTTCCTTTGAAGATAAACGTAATCTTACCACACGCAGGGTTGGTGCCGAGGATGTTAAGATTGGCTATCTGAATGGCTTAGGTTTGAATAAGTTTAATTACCAAGTAAACAATGAGTCTATATCCCTGTCAGAAACCAAAATATGGAATCAAAGCCATATAGAAGCGCGAACCAATCAAATGGTAGAAAAGATTATAGAGCTTTTTAAATTTGACGGGGAATAGTAAGAGTCAAAACAAAATATAATTTTTAATTTGAGAGTCTGAATTATGAAAATAAAGAGTGCAAAATCATTTCGCCAATGGTATAAAAGTTTAATTCCAGCAAGGAAAAAGCATCCTGAAGATTGGAATGAAAACTTTATGGGAACTCTGCACGAAGATGAATCTGGATTTCTTCAAATGTATCACGGAGGTAAGGAAGATATCTACGGGTTTCTTAGAAAAGAAGTTGAAATGGCAGAAGATGGACAAGCGATTTATGAATTTGTCCAAAATGCAGCAGACAGTGATTCTACAAAGTTTTATATGTTTTATGACCAAAATTATTTGATTGTTATAAATAACGGAAGTGTCTTTACTAAAGAGGGTGTAAAGTCAATTCTTGATATCGGACAAAGTTTTGGAAAACAAAATTTGATCAAACTTTTTATTAATTTTAAATGTTATTGAGATGGTATTGACCAATTTGATACATTATTAACTTAACTAAATAACATAAAAATGAATAAATTATCTATTCTCGAAATCGGAATTGTCGTTCTATCTGTGATTTGTATTTTTGTATCTGAGTACCTCTACTTATTTCAGGGTGACCAAACGAAAGCGATTTTTATTGGTCTTTGGCCGCCAACGATGCTTGGACTTTTGAATTACATCAATTCAAAAAGAAAATAAAATGGAAAATTTGGATATTATCATATTGACTATTGTTATTGTTGTTCTTTTCGCGGGATTTATATTTATACCATTGTTATATGCGCACAAGATTGAAAAAAAACACATAACGAAAAACCAATCAAATCGTAGTGATTCAAGTTGATGAATTATAAGTTGATGGCAAACGGATTGGCACATCAAAAGAATATTATAAGGACGGTAAGCTACTTTTTGAAGGATTTTACAAATACGACAAAAGAGAGGGCGAACATAAATGGTATCATCCTAATGGTAGGTTACGATTAATTGCAAATTATTATAATGGACGTAAACACGGTAAATTTTTCTATTATGATGTGAATGGAAACTTAGAATCTACTAAAATGTATGTTTACGGGAGGGAAAAATTGGAAAAGTAGACCATGATGCACATTTCTACTAATAAATATACTGCAATATTATGCGGTCTCATGATTAGCAGTATTGGCTGCAATAACCGACGTGCCGCATCGGAAAGAGCAAGAGGCGATTCCTATTCGTCTTCAGAGAGTAGCCATTTTGAGGATGAAAGCAAAGAAGGTGGTTTTGAAGATGGTACTTGGTGCGCAAGCGTTACATATTACAACCCCAACACAGGAACAAGCGGAACTTACACATTGAACGTGGAAGTACAGGACAATGAACTAATAAAAATCTATTGGGGCAATGGTGGGTGGTTGGACGAAGACCATTTTTACGCCCAAGATTTGGATGAGGATGGTTATTGCTCCTTTACGAGCGATAAGGGCAACAGTTACACGGTTACATTATCACAAGAAGGCGGCTGCGGCTCCACAGACGAATACAGACTGCGGGATGAGGTAGAGGAAGACAGAGCAGATATTACCTGCCCGAAATGCGGGGATAGCAAGTACAGCGTAGATGACTACTGCTCATCATGCGAAAGGAAGATGAGGGATGAAGAGGAAGAAAGAAACAACACATGTTCAGAGTGTGGAGCTCATGAATACGGGGTTCGTGGAGGCAAGTGTTCAAGCTGCAAGGATGATGAAGATGGATACAGATAGCCAAAGTGCTTCACTTCTGTTTCACTTTAATTTTGTGGAAAACTTTTAGGGCTTGTAAGTGATAGTATATCAATTACTTGTTCAGAAATGTTCACTTCCCTCCAGCTCCACCACCCAACAAACAAAACCCGCGTAAACATTCAGTTTAGCGGGTTTTTTGTTTTTATGTGGTCGGTTTTAATTGGTTTCAGAAAATTATTTAGTACCCAGATTAGTGAATTGAGGAAAATTTTGAGGGGAAGTCAAGGGTGGGAGGTGTAGTGACAGGTTGCGACCTGCCACTAAACCCCCATTTTCCGCAGATTCTCCAGCATATCTGCTGTCATCCGGTCGAGGTCGTAGTCGGGTTTCCAGCTCCAGTCTTCGCGGGCACGCGTATCGTCAATCACGGCAGGCCATGAATCGGCGATGGCCTGACGGTAATCGGGTTCGTATGTGCTGCTGAAGGTGGGAATATGCTTTTGGATGGCGGCTGTAATTTCTTCGGGGCCAAAACTCATGCCGGCCAGGTTGTAGCTGGTGCGGATTTTTACCTTTTCTGCCGGCACATGCATAATGTCCAGCGTGGCTTTCAGGGCATCAGGCATATAGAGCATCGGCAATACCGTGCCGGGTTTTAAAAAGCATTGGTGCTTGCCCGTGGTGAGGGCATCATGGTAAATGGCTACTGCGTAGTCGGTGGTGCCGCCACCGGGTGCCGATTTATAGCCAATGAGGCCGGGATAACGCAAACTGCGGGTATCCACACCCCAGCGGTTGAAGTAATACTGTGCATACAATTCACCGGCCAGCTTGCTGATGCCATAAACCGTTGTTGGATCCATAGCCCCATATTGAGGTGTATTGATGCGCGGTGTGTTGGGTCCGAATGCCGCAATGCTGCTGGGCCAGTACACTTTTTTCACAATGCCTGTATCGCGGGCGGCATCCAGCAGGTGAAATAGCCCATCCATGTTGAGTTTCCAGGCAAATTCAGGCATTTTTTCGGCTGTGGCACTCAGTAAAGCTGCCAGGTGATAAACCTGCGTAGGTTTGTATTTCTCCAGAATCTCCAACAGCTTGGGTTTATCCAAAATATCAAGCACTTCAAAGGGTCCGGTCTGAAAAACAACATTGTCGCTCTTTTTCACATCGCTGGCAACCACCTGATTTTCGCCATAAATTCCCCTCAGGGCTTCTACAAGTTCGGTACCAAGCTGTCCGCAGGCACCTATCACCAAAACCGTTTCTTTCTGCATTTCAATGCAAAGGTTCACAAATGGCAGTAATTTACAAAATTCATTTATCTACGTACCTTTGTTAGCTTTGAACGCCAGGAAAATCATACTTACCGCGCACAGAGGCTTTAGGCATTTGCTGACAGACGCACAGCTGGGCAAAACGCGTATGATACTGCTCGGACAGACCCTGTTGGCCTGTGCAGACATCATCGGGCTGGGCAGTATGGTGCCAGTACTCATGCTCGCTTTGGACCACTCGTTTCTGGAAAAAAGCAGCAAACTGAGATTCATTTTCAGTCAACTGGGTTTTACATCAGAGGCAAATTTTCTGAAGACCCTCATAGGCATTATTCTGTTGTTTTTTCTCATCAAAGGCTTACTCGCATTTTTTCTCCAGCAATTCATCCGAAAAACCGCCTCAGAAATTGCTTACAGTTTATCTCATCGCGCATACAATCATGTGTTTGAGGCACGTTCCTATGACCGCCTGAACCACGATGGTCCCGGTTTCAATGAAGTGGTTTTTTTCTCGCCGTTTTACTTTGTTTCGGGCACCTACATCCCATATCTGACGCTGATGAGTGAGTTGGCCATTGTAGTGCTGCTCACCGCATTTTTCACCTGGTATAATCCGTTTATTTTCTTTCTGATTGTGGGATTGATAGGCGGTGGATTTTTTCTGGTAAACCGTTTTGCCCGCAAACGCATTACCGAACTTGGTGAGGCCGGAGCGCAATACAGAGACAAGGCACTGCGTGAAATCAATTACGGCAGCGGTGGTTTTACCGATATCATCACCCATGGAGCAGAAGAGCATTTTCGAGGAAAAATGCTGCAGCATTTTCGTGGTTTTTCCGAAAGCGGTATCCGTGCCATCAACCTGCAAACACTGCCATTTCGGGTTAATGAAATGATTGCCCTGATTGGCATAACCCTGCTGGTAATTTATGCGTATTTTTATTCAAGCGACAACATCGGGCAGGTGCGGGCGCTGGCGGCTCTTTTCGCCATTGCTGTTTTTCGTTTGCTGCCTGCGGCCAACAGGGTTTTACAAAGCCTGATGCACCTAAAACTCAGCGCCTATACGCTGGATCAGCTGAGACCCGTTGTAGCGGAACCCTCCTCCAAAAAAGAAAGCATCTGTCATTTTGAGCAGGAAATTTCCATTCGGGACGTGCATTTTGCCTTTAGCGATAAACCTGAAATTATCAGCGCGTTGAATCTGTCTATCCGTAAAGGGGAATCTGTGGGCATTCGCGGGGTGTCGGGTGCCGGAAAAACAACCTTGGTAAAACTGTTGATGGGTTTTTATTTGCCCAAAAGCGGAAAAATCTATGTGGATGGTAAAATCGTTGATGACAGCAAGAGCACACTGGAATTATTTGCCTACCTGGGCCAGGATCCCTATATCATCAATGGCAGCATTGCAGTCAATGTGGTTTTTGGAACAGATGCCAGCGATACCCAAAAGATACAAAAGGCACTCGAAATGGCCGCTTTCATCTGGCCTGAGGCTACCGGAGATTTGTTGAAGGCCGAAGTGGGCGATCATGGCTCTCACCTTAGTGAGGGACAAAAACAACGTTTGGCGCTGGCCAGGGCAATCTACCACAACAGTGAGGTGCTTATACTGGATGAACCCAGCAGTGCGCTGGACGGTGCCACAGAACAAATTTTATTGGGACATCTGGCTGAATTAAAAAAATCCGGAAAAACCCTCATTATTATTGCCCACCGCGAAAAAGTTTTCGACATTTGCGACACCGTTTACACTTTAGAAAATAAACGATTAAATCCTTATCAACCATGAAAGTAAAATTTGCCGTACTCGGCACCGGACACATCGGAAAACGCCATGCTGAAATGATTGTGCGCAATCCCGATGCTGAATTGGTGGCCCTGGCCGATATCAGACCCAAAACCGATGTGGGGGTTGAATCTTTCGGTGTGCCTTTCTTCAACTCGCTGCATAGCTTGTTGTCCGAAGGTCCTGATTTTGATGTGTTGAACATCGCCACACCCAACGGTTTGCACGGTCAGCATGCCGTAGCTGCCCTGAAAGCCAACAAGCACGTGGTGATTGAAAAACCCATGGCGCTGAGCAAAGCGGAGTGTGAGCAGGTGGTATATAATGCAATGGCGCACCACAAACTGGTTTTTTGTGTGATGCAGAATCGCTATTCGCCACCTTCGGTTTGGATTAAGGATTTGTTGGACAGCGGCAAACTGGGAAAAATCTTCATGGTGCAGGTAAATTGCTACTGGAACCGCGATGAGCGCTACTACAAAGCCGGCAACTGGAAGGGCCTTCAGGTGTTGGATGGCGGAACCCTTTTCACACAGTTCTCCCACTTCATAGACATTATGTACTGGCTATTTGGCGATATCACCGACATCCGCGCCCAGTTTGAGGATTTTACCCATAAAACCAATACTGAATTCGAAGATTCAGGCATGATACAATTCCGTTTTCTGAATGGTGGATTGGGATGTATCAATTACTCCACCTGTGTTTGGGACAAGAACTTTGAAAGTTCTATTACCATCATCGGCGAAAACGGTACCGTGAAAATTGGCGGGCAATACATGAATGAAGTAGAATACTGCCATATCAAGGATTACACCATGCCCGAACTGCCACCTGCCAATCCTGCCAACGATTACGGGCCTTACAAAGGCAGTGCCGCCAACCATAATTTTGTGATTGAAAACGTGGTGGATACCATCAACCGAAATGTGGCGCCTACTACCAATGCCCTCGAGGGATTGAAAGTGGTGGAAATTATTGAGCGTATTTATACCGCAAATCCTTATCCGGAAAGCAAAAAAGACATTCTGGATGATACCTATCCAAGAGGGTAAAAAAATATTTTTCTTTTTTTGGGGGTAAGATGCCTTTTTGTGGTATTTAAGGTCACAAAAAGGAATGAAGGAACAACTTGAATCCAACCTGATAACCAAGTATGCCGCCGGATTGATGTCCCGCGAAGAAATGAAGCATCTGGAAGAATGGTTAAAGAAAAATCCTCAGTACAATGTGACTGTAGCGATCATCAAGCAGCAGGTAGACGCCCTTGTGGGTGCTGCCGGAAGGGTATTGGGATAAGATGAATAAACAGGAAAAAAACCGCATGACCGAAGAGTTCAAGGATGTTTGGGATACAGCCGCAGGCTATACCTATGCTGAAGCTGCGCAAAATGCGGAGCAATGGGAAGCACTGCAGGCCAAAATTAGCAGCCGCAACCTGAGGGTGACACACAAACCGCTGCTTACACGCAAGTGGTTTCTGGCTGCTGCAACCGTAGCTCTGGTTGTTGGTTTTGCAGCTGTAATTTACAGCAATTTGGCAGGCGGACATGTGGAACCGCTGGTTGCCACCACCGGTGCTGGCGAGGTAAAAATACTCACCCTGCCCGACGGTTCTGAAGTAACCCTAAACAGCAACAGCCGACTGGCGTATGATGCAGAGTTCAGTAATCACAATAGGCATATTACCCTATCTGGGCAGGCACATTTTGAGGTGAAAAAGAATGAGTTGCTGCCATTTGTGGTTCAAAGCGCACATGTGAATGTGACGGTGTTGGGCACAGGTTTTAATGTAACGGATTATAATGCCGAAGATCCTTCCGTGGAAGTTTCGCATGGTCGTGTGCAGGTGGATGCCGAAGGGCAACGCACCACGCTTACCAAAAATATGATGGCCCGTGTGAAAAACGGCAAGCTTTTCAGCAGTGCAGCGGATGCTGCTTGCAGGTGGAATGAGGGTAAACTGATTTTTAATAATGCTCAACTCAGTGAAATATCTGTAGTGATGAAAAACCGCTTTGGCAAAGGGCTGGTGTGGCAGAATGCCGCTGATAAAAACCGGGTATTTACCGGCAGTTTCGAGCCCGGAACATCTCCGCAATTCATCCTGAATACGCTGAATACGGCGCTGGGATTGAAGATGACTCTGGAGTAATTCAGGCCGTTTATGTGATCCCTCCGGGTTCGGAAGGCGGTTTGACAACTTTCCAAAAGTTGTCAAATCTGACCGAAGGGCTGACTGCTTTTTTACCGTGCAAAGACAACACCACACGCTGTCATGGCGTCTAAACCTATATCTTTGTATTGAGTGCAGTGGCGCCTTTTCATATTATTTGGGTTTTTGCTTTCCGCAACAGGCCTGCAATCGCAGTCAGCACTGTATTTCACGCCCAACGAAGGACAATGGAATGAACCCATTGTGGCCAAAGCCGTTTTTAAAGGCGGAGCCATTTTTATTGAAAAAAATGGGTTCAGCATTAAAATGCTGCACAAAGACGATTTGCCTAATGTGCACAAAGCCTTTCACTACAGGGGTTTGGACACCCAGTTTGCACTGCGCGGTCATGTAATTAAAGTTCGCTTTTCAGGGTGTAATACTTCAGAAAAGATCACCACGGAACAAAGCGGCGAAGCCCCGTATTACGAAAATTATTTTTTGGGTAATAACCCTGCTCAATGGCGCACAGAGGTTTATCCGGTCAATCGAATTAAACTAAAAAATGTTTACCCGGGTATTGATTTTATTGTGTATTCACGGGGTGAAGAAATAGAATTTGACTGGCTGGTAAATCCAGGTGCAGATCCGTCGCGCATTAAATTGGAAATGCAGGGGCAAAACCAAATGTCATTGGTTGAAAATGCGGCCGTTTGCGAAACATCTGTCGGCAATTTTACATTAAAAAAACCTTTGGCCTTTCAGGGCGAAAAGCCTGTGGAATGCACTTTCAGGCAAGAACAAAACACCTTGTCATTTGTGCAGGGAGCTTATGATAAAAGCAAGCCCCTGATTATTGATCCGGTGCTGGTTTTCAGTACCTATTCAGGTTCGCGTGGCGATAACTTTGGTTTTACGGCCACCTACGATTCTACCGGCCATTTGTATGCAGGCGGCATTGTAGACACGGATATGGGGGCTTATCCGGTTACCTCGGGTGCATTTCAGACGGTTTATGGTGGCAGTGGGCCAGCTGATGCCCCTGTTTATCTTCCCTGCGATGTGGCCATCTCTAAGTACACACCCAATGGCAACAACCTCGTATACGCCAGCTACCTGGGAGGCAGCAGCAATGAGTATCCCCACAGTTTGTGCATTGATGAAAAAAACAACCTGCTGGTACTAGGCACAACTTTGTCTACCGACTTTCCTGTTTCAGGCGGTGCTTTTGACAAAACCCACAACGGCAACCACGATTTGTACGTGGCCAAAATCAGCACTGATGGAACAACCCTCATGGGAAGCACATACCTTGGAGGCTCGGGAAATGACGGCATCAATACAGGCGCACTGCACTACAATTATGCCGACGATTTTAGAGGAGATGTATTGGCCGACGGAAAGGGCAACATCTTTGCCGCAACCTGCACCCGCTCGAACAATTTTCCGGTACAGCGTGCTGCCTACGGAACAGCCAAAGGCGGTCTGGATGCCGTGGTGTTTTCACTAAACGGAAATCTGAGCGGCCTGCGCTGGAGTACCTATCTTGGCGGAACCAGCGATGATGCAGCATATTCTGTGAAACTAGATGACAGCAGCAATTTATTTGTGGGCGGCGGAACCGTAAGCAGCAGTTTTCCCATCGTGGGCAATACCTACAAAACAACCTATCAGGGTGGGGGAGCCGATGGTTTCGTGGTGAAAATGAACCCGGATACGGGTTCCGTCCTGCGAAGCACATTTTGGGGTACCCTGGCTTATGAGCAGATTTATTTTCTGGATTACGACCCCGAGCAAAACATCTACATCAACGGACAAACAGAGGGGCGTATTACCCGCAGTGCCGGGAAGTACGGCAAGGACAATACTACCCAGTTTATCGGAAAACTCAGCAACGATTTGGGTTCGCAGATATGGGTAACCACCTTTGGCAACCGCTCCGGCACGCCGGAATTAAGTCCCTGTGCGTTTATGGTAGATAAGTGCTATAATATCTATTTCAGCGGCTGGGGAAGCAATGTGGGTGTGGGAAATGCAGGAACCACTGCAGGCTTGCCACTTACCCCTGATGCCATGCAAAAAACCACAGACGATGCTGATTTTTACTTGCTCGCCCTCAGCAAGGACGCTACCAACGTGCTGTATGCAACCTATTTTGGCGGCAACCAGAGCGAAGACCACGTGGATGGCGGAACCAGCCGTTTCGACAAGCGAGGTGTAATATATCAGTCGGTGTGTGCCAGCTGTCCCAACAATCCGCCCGGACTTAATGATTTCCCCACCACCTCAGGCTCGGCTTTTCCTACCAACGTAAGTTACCGTTGTAGCAACGCCAGTTTCAAACTTGAGTTCAGGGTTTCTTATGCCATCACTTCACCGTTTACAGCCACACCCAATCCGGTATGTATGCCCAAACCCATTCAGTTTACCGTTACCACGCCGGGTGTGCGTTCCAAATACTATTGGGATTTTGGCGATGGCAAAACCGATACCGTACTCGATCCGAAGCACGCCTATGCCAAACCCGGTAAATACCGCGTAAAACTGCAGATGGTGGATTCCTCCTCCTGCAACAAGCTGGATAGTTTTCAGCTGGATGTGGAAGTGCTGGAAACTCCGCTGGCATTGCTTACTTCAGAGTCAGAACCATGTTCTACCGAATGGAAATTCAGGGTTGAGGGGCAGGGCCTCGGCAATCCATACTGGGATTTTGGCGATAGCACCAATACCAATGGCCTGGATGTAACCCACAAATACGGCCCCGGAATTTATCAATTGAATGTATATATAACCCACCCAACCTCAGGTTGCAAAGACACCCTTAAAAAGCGCATTTCCATTAATGCTGACAGTTTGCAGGATATTCGTTTGGCGAATGTGTTTACCCCAAATCAGGATGGTAAAAATGATTGCTACAAGGTGGTGGGGCTCAATAAAAATTGCAATACCGGTAACCTGAAAATCTTTAACCGCTGGGGCGAACGTATTTTCTACAGCGATAACCTAGAAGCCTGTTGGGATGGAACAGTCGACAATAACAAGGTCTGGCTGCCCGAAGGAACCTATTTCTACCAGATTATGCTGAAAGGCAAAAATGGCAAGAAGGATAAGGTTATCAGCGGTTCGGTGAACCTGATACGGTAAACCTTACTGAAATCCTTCTGTTTCGGTTTCAGGAGCAATCTTTTTCACCAGGCCCTGCAATACCTTGCCGGGACCTACTTCGGTAAACAGGGTAGCTCCATCGGCCCACATGGCCTGAACGCTTTGGGTCCATCTAACGGGCGCGGTGAGCTGTGCCACCAGGTTTTTGCGGATGCTCTCTTTATTGGTAACAGCCGAAGCGGTTACGTTCTGATAAACCGGGCATGAGGGTTCGCCGAAAGGTGTATTTTCTATGGCTTTGGCAAGTTTTTCACGTGCGGGTTCCATCAGCGGGCTGTGGAAGGCACCACCCACGGGCAATACCAGTGCGCGCTTGGCTCCGGCGGCTTTCAGGGCTTCGCAGGCTTCGTTTACGGCCTCGACGCTGCCTGAAATCACCAGTTGTCCGGGACAGTTGTAGTTGGCAGGAACCACGATGCCATTAATGCCGGCACATATTTCTTCTACTTTGTCGTCTTCCAGTGCAAGCACAGCCGCCATGGTAGAGGGTTGCAGCTCACAGGCTTCCTGCATGGCCATGGCGCGTTGGTAAACGAGTTTAAGGCCATCTTCGAATGACAGGGTTTCGTTGGCCACCAGCGCACTGAATTCACCGAGGGAGTGGCCCGCCACCATATCGGGGTGGAAGTTGTCCAGCATGCGTGCACGGATAACGCTGTGCAGGAATATGGCGGGTTGGGTAACGCGGGTTTGTTTCAGGTCTTCGTCGGTGCCTGCAAACATGAGGTCGGTGATGCGAAAACCCAGGATATCGTTGGCCTGTTCAAAGAGGGCCTTTGCCTTGGGGGCGTTGTCGTAGAGGTCTTTTCCCATGCCCACGAACTGGCTGCCCTGGCCGGGAAATACATAAGCGTGTTTAGCCATGGAGCAAAGTTAGGCAAGGAAAAGCGGCAGATACAAAGAGATGTTATTCACATGGCCTTTAGTTTCAAATATACAAAATTCCCGTCAAAAAAACAAAAAAATCGGCGTAGCCACGCACTCACATTTCACTCAGTTCCAGCCAGCGCATACCCTTTTCATCCAGGTCTGCTTTCAGTTTTTCCAACTCGGCGGTGAGTTTTACTATTTGTTCGTAGTCGTCAAATTTGGTTGCCAGTTCCTGCTCTATTTCTGTCTTGCGGGCTTCCATCTGGGGTAGCTCCTTTTCCAGTTGCTCCAGCTCAAATTTTTCCTTGAATGACAACTTGCGTTTCTCGGCTGCCTCCGGTGCTTTTTCAGTTACAGGGGTTTCTACGGGCTTGGGTGCCGACTGCATTTCTTCCTGCAGCTCTTTCCACTCGCGGTAATCGCTGTAGCTGCGCGGAAAATCGCGGATGATGCCGTTGCCCTCGAAGACAAACAAATGGTCCACGACCTTGTCCATAAAGTAACGGTCGTGGCTTACCACGATGGCGCAACCCTGGTAATCGAGCAGAAACTGTTCCAGCACGCCCAGTGTTTCGATATCAAGGTCGTTGGTGGGTTCGTCCAGAATCAGAAAATTCGGGGCTTTCATCAGGATGCTCATCAAAAACAGGCGCCGTTTTTCGCCACCGGAGAGCTTGGATACGAAATCCCATTGTTTATCATAGGAAAACCCAAATCGCAGTAAGAGTTGTGAGGCTGTGAGTTTATGGCTATTGGCCATGGGAATCCATTCGGCCACATCGCGCACCACGTCTATCACTTTTTTGTGGTCATCCACCTTAAAGGTTTGCTGGCTGAAGTACCCAAACACCATAGTATCGCCGGTTATGATCTTACCGGAATCGGGCGTTTCGAGGTCCATGATCATGTTCAGCAGGGTGGATTTGCCCACGCCATTGGGCCCTACAATGCCCACTTTTTCGCCACGGCGGAAGATGTAGTTGAAATCATCCAGAATTTTCAGGTCACCAAAGGCCTTTTTTACATGGTGCAGTTCAAGGATTTTGGCGCCCAGCCGCTCCATGCGCATGGTGATGTTCAGTTCGTTTTTGTGTTTTACGCCCTTAAGCTTTTCCTGCAGGTCGTCGAATGAATCTATGCGGCTTTTGCTTTTGGTGGTGCGGGCTTTGGGCATGCGTCGCACCCAGTCGAGTTCGCGGCGAAAGAGGTTTCGGTCTTTTTCGGCCTCGCTGGCGGCCACTTCCTCGCGGTGGGCCTTGTTTTCCACGAAATAACTATAGTTGCCCTTGTAGTGGTATATCTGTCCGCTATCCAGCTCTATGATGCGTTCGCAGATGCGGTCCAGGAAGTAGCGGTCGTGGGTTACCAGCAGCAGGGTGATATCACGGCGGGTGAGGTATTCTTCCAGCCACTCAATCATGTCCAGATCCAGGTGGTTGGTGGGTTCGTCGAGTATGAGCAAATCGGGCTCACTGATGAGGATGCGTGCCAGTGCCACCCGTTTTTTCTGTCCGCCGCTAAGCGAGGCCGCGGCTTGTCCCACATCGCGAATTTTCAGCTGGTTGAGAATCTGTTTCACCCGGTATTCATAATCCCAGGCACCCAGGCGGTTCATGGTTTCGGTGGCGGTTTGCAGGGCCTGCAGGGCGGCATCGCCGGGTTTTTCTTCCTGAGATGACAGGGCCTTTTCATAGTCGGCCACTGCACGGGTTACCGGGGTTTGCTGCAGCAGCACATTTTCCAGAATGTTTTGAGCGGGGTTGAGTTCGGGTTCCTGGGGCAAAAACCCCACGGTGATGTCCTTGCGCAGGATGGCTTGTCCGGAATCGGGGCTTTCCTGCCCGCTGATGATGCTGAGCAGGGTGCTTTTGCCTTGTCCGTTTCCGGCCACAAGTGCTACTTTTTCGCCCTTGGCAATGCCAAAGGAAATGCCCGACAGCACGGGCCTGTCATGCCAGGTTTTGGATATGTTTTCGATGGACAGGTAATTGGTTCCCACAATGCTTGCTTACAACCCTGCAAAAGTAACCCCAATCGAAAGGTTTTGTGTCTGAATGTTTGTGGAAATCAATGTCAGGCAACTCTTATCCCGGCAACTCTTCCCTGCCGTCGGCATGCAAAGCAAAGCGGCCTTTGCTGCGGTCGTGTACCTGCCCGGTTTTGGGCCAGGGCCAGCCGCCAAATTGCGTGGCATGGTAATCCTGAAAGGCCTGGTAAATTTCATCTTTGGTGTTCATCACAAACGGACCATACTGAATTACGGGCTCTGCAATGGGTTTGCCCTGCAGTATCAGAATTTTGGCGGCTTTGGGGCCATTTTGTATGGTAATGTCTGTGCGTGCATCCACTTCGGCACCATGGTAGGCCTTCAGTTCATAGCCCGCCAGGGTTAGCGTTTCTCCCTCATAAAAATACAACATGCGGTTAATGCCATCGCCGGCGGCGGGTAGGGTAAATGTTGCATTTTCCTCCATGCTGATGTTCCAAATGGCAACTTGGTTTTCGGGGATGCCGGCCCAAGAGTCGGGCGGGGGTGTTGGGGCTGTTTTATCGGCCAATCGGCCTGCAATCACTTCCACCATGGTGTTTTTATTTTGGCCATCAGTGTAGTTGTGACGTGGAATGGTATGGTTCCACAGCATTTTGAAGTGTGGTTCCACCATTTTGTTTCTTTTGGGCAGGTTCAGCCAAATTTGAAACAGTTCCATGGTGTTGTCTTTGTCCGGGTGAACAAGGGGGAACATTTCGGAGTGTTGTACGCCTTTGCCGGCAGTCATCCATTGCACATCGCCATCGCCGTAGCGGCCTGCAGCGCCCAGTGAATCGGCGTGATCCACCAATCCGCGGCGCACCACGGTCACCGTTTCAAAACCACGGTGGGGATGGCCGGGAAAGCCTGGAACTGTATCACCGTGATACATGCGCCATCCGTCTTTGATGATGAAATCATCGCCAATGGAACGCCCTCTCAGCTGTTCGGGTGCGGGGCCCATTTGTTCGTTGCCGGCGGGAAAATAATCTTCGTGGTGAACACAAAACAAAAACGGGTCCAGGGTTTCCCACTGAAAGCCGAGTTCCATGCTGCGTTTGATGGGATTGCTCATTTCTTCTTCTTTTTTAAGGGCTTTGGCCACGGCCAGGGCGGGCAGTGCAGCCGCACCGGCTATTCCCAGTCCCAGACAGGTTAAAAAACTTCTGCGGGGTTCCTGTTTAGCCATAATTTAGTGTTTTAACAAAGTTAGTAGAAGTTTGTTTAAACAACAAACGTTTTATCAGGTTTGAATCACCCCCACATTGTAGGGTTTTACGGGTGCCTGCGAAGCGGCCTGAATGCCCATGCTGATCCAGGTGCGGGTTTGCAGCGGATCGATGATGGCATCCACCCACAGGCGTGAGGCGGCATAGTAAGGCGTGGTTTGGTTTTCGTAGCGCTGTGTGATCTTGTCCAGCAGGGCTTTTTTGGCTTCGGGGGTAATTTCCTCTCCTTTGGACTTTAAGCTCATTTCTTCAATCTGCAGCAGCACCTTAGCGGCCTGTTCACCACCCATTACGGCTATTTTGGCCGAAGGCCAGGCCACAATCAGGCGGGGATCGTAAGCTTTGCCGCACATGGCGTAGTTGCCGGCACCGTAGCTGTTTCCCATGATGATGGTAAATTTGGGAACGGTGCTGTTGCTCATGGCGTTCACCATTTTGGCTCCGTCCTTGATGATGCCGCCCTGTTCACTCCGGCTGCCTACCATAAATCCGGTCACGTCTTGTAGAAATACCAGCGGAATATTTTTTTGGTTGCAGTTCATGATGAAGCGGGCGGCTTTGTCTGCGCTGTCGCTGTATATAACACCGCCAAACTGCATTTCGGTGCTGCCTCCGGGTTTTTTGGCCTTGGCCAGCTCGCGGTTGTTGGCCACAATGCCCACCGCCCAGCCGTCTATGCGGGCATAGCCACAGATAATGGTTTTGCCGTAATTTTCCTTGTATTGCTCAAACTCACTGTTGTCAACCAAGCGGTGAATGATTTCCAGCGTTTTATAAGGTTTGGCGCGGTCTGAGGGCAGAATTCCCCAGATGTCTTTGGGATTTTCTTTGGGTGCTGCGGCTTTCACGCGGCTAAATCCGGCATCGTGGGGTTTCCCCAGTTTGTCCATAATGTAGCGTATTCGATCCAGGCAGCTTTTGTCGTCGGGAAATTTATCGTCAATCACCCCGCTGATTTCACTTTGGGTAGTACCACCGCCCAAGGTTTCGTTGTCTACATCCTCGCCAATGGCGGCTTTCACCAGGTAACTGCCGGCTAAGAAGATGGAGCCGGTTTTATCTACGATGAGGGCTTCATCGCTCATGATGGGCAGGTAGGCGCCACCGGCCACGCAGCTTCCCATCACAGCGGCAATCTGGGTGATGCCCATACTGCTCATAATGGCGTTGTTGCGGAATATGCGTCCGAAGTGTTCTTTATCGGGGAAAATTTCGTCCTGCATGGGCAGGTAAACCCCGGCGCTATCCACCAGATAGATAATGGGAAGGTGGTTTTCCATGGCAATTTCCTGGGCGCGCAGGTTTTTCTTTCCTGTGATGGGAAACCAGGCGCCGGCTTTCACGGTAGCGTCGTTTGCCACAATCATGCACTGCCGGCCCGAGACAAAGCCGAGCCCTGCTACCACACCGCCGGCAGGGCAGCCACCGTGTTCGGGGTACATCTCATACCCTGCAAACTCTCCAATTTCAATCCATTCAGAGTTTTTATCGCGCAGGTAATCGATGCGTTCGCGGCACAGCATTTTGCCTTTTTCCTTCTGTTTGGCAGCCGCTTTGGCCCCGCCACCCTGATGTATTACCGACAGTTTTTGTTTGACTGCATCCCAGGCCTGTTGGTTCAGGTCTTCGTTTTTTGTGAATTCCAGATTGGTTGTTGCCATGAAGGTTCAAAATTACGGGAAATATGAGTTGACAGTTGATAGTCTACAGTTTTCGTTGGAAGTTGAAAGTTAGGAGTCATGAGTTGAAGTCCGCGATTTTCGCTGCTTTCTAACCACCATTAAACCATGAGACGAATAAACAAGTTACTATGCACGAATAACGGTGTCCGTTTTTAAAGTTCAGCGATTGGTTTGCTGAGCCGCTTGTTTGCTCAAATCAAATAAACTCCATTAATCAATACAGCAGCCCCCATTATCTTTGCCTCGCATGCAATCCTTATACCGCGCAATTTCCTATGGTTTTTATCCCGGCAGTATGGCTGTTTTAGGACTTGGCATTGCGCATTTTAACAGTCCTGTTTCTGTTTTGGTTTGGACGATATTTTTGTGTGGCATTGTGGTATTACCTCTCCTGACCTTGTTTCTTTTTATGCGTCTGGGAAAGGTTTCGGACATTTTTATTTTTCAGCGTGAACAACGACACGGTTTGTATGTGTTGGGCGTCGTTTTTTCAGCACTTTCTGGTTGGTTTATTTTTTGTGAAAACGCCACATATGCCGCAGTTTGGAGTATGTGTAATATGGTTGTGCTTTTTTTGCTGTTAATTATCAATTTCATGGGATACAAAATATCGGCACACATGGCAGGTGCAGCGGGATTACTGGGTTGGGTAATTTGTTTGCAACTCATCGGATGGGCTTTTTTTATAACATTGCTTTTGGTGATTTTGGTATATGTCGCCCGAAAAGGATTGTCTGCCCACAGCCATTTTGAACTTATTATCGGTTTTTGCCTCGGATTATTTGTTACATTTGCATTAGCTTCTTTCTTGCTAACCTACTATGGATTCTCCTGCAGTTTTGTATGAAAATAAGGGCAATGTAGCCCACATTACCCTGAATAGACCTGATGTTTTTAATGCATTTAATGATGATCAGAGCTATCAGCTGCAGGATGTGCTGAAGCAGGCTGGCAAGGACGATGATGTTCGTGTGCTTGTTCTGACAGGAGCAGGTAAGGCCTTTTGCAGCGGACAGGATTTAAAGGCTATCGCAGGCAGCAAAAACCGCAGTCTGAGTGAAAGTCTTTACAAGCGTTACAATCCTATAATCCGTGCCATGCGCGAAATGCCAAAACCGATTATCGGCAGGATAAACGGTGTGGCAGCAGGTGCGGGTGCATCGCTGGCACTGGCCTGCGACTTTATTGTTGCAGCCGAACATGTTTCACTGATTGAAGTTTTTGTCAATGTGGGTCTGGTACCCGATAGTGGAAGCAGCTATTTTCTGCCCAAAGCTATTTCGCCTGCCCGTGCTTTTGAAATGTGCACCATGGCACAGAAGGTAACAGCGCAGCAGGCACTGGAATGGGGGCTAATCAACCGGGTGGTGGCGGCAGATTTGCTGGATGAAGAAGTAAACAAAGCGGCGGAGTATTACGCCAACGCACCTACACTCGCCATTGGCATGATTAAAAAGATGCTGAATAAGGCTACCTATTCTGATTTGGAAACCATGCTGCAATATGAAGCCTATTGTCAGGAGATAGCCGGCAGGAGTGAGGATTATCGCGAAGGGGTAACTGCGTTCAATGAGAAGAGGAAACCGGAATTTAAAGGAAAATAAATAGATGAGATATTTTTACCTGATACTTTTTACCCTTACCATTAATTTTGCCCAGGCACAAATACCTGCCATAGACCGCTGCGGTTACGATCAGGTATTGGAAAACCTGGAAAAGCAGTATCCCGGCTTCAGGTCAGCATATGATAAAGCCTATATCCAAAGTATAAACGGTCCCCGGGTACTTCCCAGAAAACTAAAAATTAAGGATACCACCTATTTTCTGGATACAATCTATACAATTCCTGTTGTTTTTCATATTTTATATAACAATGCCAATGAGAATATTCAAGACAGTCTTATATTCAATCAGCTGGAGGTACTAAATCAGGATTTTAGCCGGTTGAATCCGGATACAGGCAATACACGAAGTATCTTCAAAAGCCGGGCCGGTAGCACTCGTTTCAAATTTGAACTTGCCACAACAGATCCTTCCGGTAACCCCACTTCAGGTATTGTTCGCAAAAGCACAACGTTAACCAATTTCAATACGAGCAATGACAATATAAAATTCACGGCTCAGGGAGGTGATAACGTATGGAATGCTACCAAATATCTGAATGTTTGGGTTGGAGATCTTCAGGTACCCAATCAGGGAAGTATTGTTCTGGGTTACGCTTACCCGCCTTACGGCCATCCCTTCTGGCCGAATTCATCTTGGGTTGCGAACAGCAATCAGGGGGTAGTACTGCATTATCAGGTTGTGGGAAGAAATAACCCAAGGGCTACAGGAGCGCTTGCTACCAGTAAAAAAGGTCGCGTTGCCACACATGAATTCGGACATTTTTTTGGACTTCGTCACATCTGGGGCGACCCGATCTTTACATCCGGATGTTCTGTAGATGATTATTTATATGACACTCCCAATCAGGGCAGCCGCAGCAATTTTATCTGCAATTTTGGCGCGAACACCTGTTTTGATGCCAAAGATGATTTGCCGGATATGGTTGAAAACTACATGGATTATAGTTCAGAAACCTGCCAGAATATGTTTACCCGTCAGCAAATTCAGGTGATGCGCTCTGCCATTAAAGATTACCGCTCCTCGCTGCCGATTAAGGTTGAAATTGTACAGCGAATGCGCATTTTTGATACATTCGTTTACAATGAAGTGAAGATATTTGCCCGCAACACTAATCAGACTGCGGTAGTGGAATTAACAAACGAAGAGCTGCTAAACACCCTGACACTGGATGTGTATGATGCTGCAGGGCGAGCTATTTTTCAAAATATGCCTCTGAAGCGCAACGAAGAAATTATCTCAACCATTCGTTTTGCTCCCGGTGTTTATGTGTTTCAGCTGAGGCGCGCTGATACGAAAAAACCGGTTAAAACAGAAAAATTATACATCAACAAAAGTTGAGCAGCGGCAAACTCTACCTGGTGGCCACGCCGGTTGGCAATTTGTCAGACATGACATTCAGGGCGGTGGAAACGCTCAAAGCGGTGGATGCCGTGTTTGCAGAAGATACACGCAACAGTAAAGTTTTATTCAATCATTACGGCATACAAACCCCGCTTGAGTCTTTGCATCAACACAATGAGCACCAGCGGTTGGCGGGTATTTTAGATCGCCTTAAAAAAGGGGCCGTTCTGGCCCAGATTTCGGATGCGGGCACGCCCGGCATTTCAGATCCCGGGTTTTTGCTGGCAAGAGCTTGCGTTGAAAATGATATCCCTGTTGAGGTGATTCCCGGTGCAACAGCATTTATTCCGGCCTTGCTAAAAAGTGGATTTGCCCTCCACCGGTTTGTATTTGAAGGTTTTTTACCCCAGAAAAAAGGGCGACAGACCAAGTTGATGCAAATGTTGCAGCAACCGTGTACGGTGGTGTTTTATGAAAGTCCGCATAAACTGCTCAAAACCCTGCAGGCACTCAAGGAATTGGGTGCGGGTGATCGAAAAATCAGTATAAGCAGGGAGCTTACAAAAAAATTTGAAGAAACGGTAAACGGCTCCGTGGAAATGATGATTAGTCATTTTACCCAACACGCACCCAAGGGTGAATTTGTTGTGGTATTGCAAGGTACCGACTACGCAAATGATAACGGCCATGATGACTAGGTGGAAATGGCTGTATTACCTATTGGCCCCCGGATTGTGCCTCTGGCTGGCCTGGCCACCTATTGGCATTTTTGTGTTGTTGTTTGTGGGTTTTGTGCCACTTTTGCAACAACAGGAAGAATGGCAACAGCGAAATAGGCTGCAGTGGTGGATTCGCTTATATGGTTCCCTGTTTTTCTGGAACCTGTTTACCACATGGTGGGTATGGAACAGTACGGTGCCGGGTGCCATAACTATGCTGGTACTGAATACGCTATTCATGACATTTCCCTGGATGCTGTACAGGTATGCTCGCAAAAAGCTGGGAGATCCTGCCATATATCTGTTTGTGGTTTTCTGGCTTACCTATGAATTTCTCCACCACCGCTGGGATTTGAGCTGGCCCTGGTTAACACTGGGCAACGGACTGGCATCGGCCCCCTGGCTGGTGCAGTGGTACGATATTACAGGCACGCTGGGCGGCTCTGCTTTTGCGCTGGCTATGAATGTGCTAATCTGGAAAACCTGGAAATACCGCAGCCGGAATTATGGATTGGGTGCCACAGCATTGCTGGTTTTTGTGTGGTTATCTTCTGTCTTCAATGCCTGGAAATGGGAGAAAACAGTAAAGCCCGATACAACAGTAAATGTAACAATATGTCAGCCCAGTTATGATCCATGGACTGAGAAATTTGCCCGGCCTTCGTCTGAAATGGTGGCCGAGATGATTGCCCTTAGCAAAAAGGCAGTAGATAAAAACACATACCTGTTGGTATGGCCCGAAACCAGCATCACATCATCCATTGACGTGAACTATCCACAGCAGCATCCTGATGTGTCAGCTATAGCTACACTCAGAAAGGAATTTCCGTCTCTGCAAATACTTTCGGGCGCGGATATGCAGCAGGTGTACGAGAACTGCACATCACGTCCCAATAGCACAGCGCGCCCTACACAGGATCCCAGGCTTTGGTGGAATGCGTATAATAGTGCGGTGCTGATTGGGGATAGACCCCTTCAGTATTACCACAAAAACATATTGGTGCCCGGCACTGAGCAAATGCCGTTCGTGCAGCATTTTCCATGGATAGACAAACTGGCTGTGAAGCTGGATGAGAATTCTATTTCGGGTAGCTTGGGTAAAAGCCCTGCCCCGGTAGTTTTTAATGCAGGTAAGATAAAAGTAGCACCCATCATTTGCTACGAGAGCATTTATGGTGATTATACAGGCCGCTTTGTGAAAGACAGTGCCGATGTGTTGTGCGTAATTACCAACGATGCCTGGTGGGGAAATACACCCGGCTACAAGCAGCACCTGGCATACGCGCAACTGCGGGCTATAGAACACCGCCGGTGGCTTGTTAGGAGTGCCAATACAGGAATTTCAGGGTTTATCAATCCTTACGGTGAAATTGTGAAAGCTACAAATTGGTGGGAAAAGACGGCCATTTCCGCAGAGCTGAATATTGACAGCAGCCGCAAAATGACCTTGTATTCCCGCATGGGAGATCTGGTTTGGCTGATAATACTGAGTTTAATTTGCTTCTTGCTGGGCACTGCCTATTACCTGCGATTGCGCAAAGTCACGGTTTAAACGCCACGTGTAATACTTCTTATTACATCAAACCCCTGCAAAAACTCCTTGGCAATAATTCTGAGCATGGTGTACACCGGTGCAGCCACAATCATACCGCCTAGTCCGGCCAGCTGAAAGCCCGCCAGCACCACAAAAAAGAGTTCCAGGGGATGAACTTTGAGTGAATTTGAGAAAATGAGGGGATAGGATACCAGGTTATCCAGCAAAATAGCCACAAGAAAAACAGTGGCTACTTCCATCAGATGTGGCATAATGGAAGTATAGAAATCCGCACCTACGTGCCCGCCGATGCTGAATAATAAGGCAAAGGACAGCCCTAAGGCAGGGCCAATATAGCTAATCAGGTTCATCAATCCGCAGAATACGGCGATAGTGAGTGCATAGGGCTCCCCTACAATACTCAGTCCAATGAAAATGTAGCTTCCAAATACGAGTATCTGTAGCAGTATGCTTCTGAAATATTTGCCCAGCAGTTTTTGTATCGCCCTCAGCACCTTTTGCATACGGGGTTCAACATTATCCGGGGTTAGCGTATGAATGAGTCGATAAAGAAGAAATTTTTCTTTTAGGAAGAAGAAAGTTATGAATTGAACAGAGAAAATCCATCCGCCTGCGGTGCTTACTCCACTTAAGATACCCTCAACAGCGGTGCGTATGTCGGTGGTTTGGACCCAATGCATAAAATCCTGTTTAATGTGCTCAGCATTAAACAACTGACCATCTATACCCCATGTTCCAAGGTAGTTTTGTAAATCAGCCAGCGGAGTCCCAAAACTGCGTTTAAAATCTTCGTTGGAGATTTGACTGATTCTGTCTGCCTGTTCCAGAAGCGGAGGTATAATCAAACGCAGCAAACCAAAAACAGCAATCAGCAGAACTGCAATAATGCTGATGGCATAAATCCAGCGGGGCAGGGGTTTCTTCTTCCATCTTACATACTTTTCCAACCCGGCCATTAATGGTGCTGCGATAAAGTTTATGAGCGCCGCTACCAGAAAATATGCGATTACACTACGGAGATACCAGGCCGCAATGAGGGTAACTACCAGGGCTACCCTGCCTATCCATTTTTTATGCTTCGGGCTCAATAACGGGGTTGTCTTCTGCGGGTGCTTCCGGTTCTGTGGTTTCCGGTATTACAGGTTCAGTGGCTTGTTCTGTAGTTTCGGCACTGATAACAGGTTCCTTATCAAAAGGACGTTTTCCAATCAGCCTTTCAAGATCCGACTGAAAAAGGATTTCTTTTTGCAACAATTCCTCTGCCACGGATTTTAGCTCGTCTTTCTTTTCGTTCAGCAGATTCTTGCAGCGTGTGTAGGCACCGGCAATGATACTGCGCACTTCTTCATCAATCAGTTCGGAAGTTTTTTCGCTGTAGGGCTTTTGGTAGCCATATTCACCCTGAGGGTCATAAAAGGAAAGATTGCCTACCTTGTCGCTCATACCATAAATGGTTACCATGCTATATGCCATTTTGGTAATGCGTTCCAGGTCATTCTGGGCCCCGGTACTGATTTTTCCAAAGAAAATGTCCTCTGCGGCCCGGCCACCCAATGTCATACACATGCTATCCAACAATTGCTCTGTGCGATACAGATATTGTTCCTTGGGCAGATATTGTGCGTATCCCAAAGCAGCCACACCGCGGGGAACGATGCTCACTTTCAGCAGGGGATCGGCATTTTCGAGGAACCAGCCTGCGATGGCATGTCCGGCCTCGTGGTAAGCTACAATTTGCTTTTCCTCGGGAGATATGATTTTATTTTTCTTTTCCAATCCACCGATGACGCGATCGATGGCATCCTGAAAATCCTGCATGTCTACATGCTCTTTGCCATGGCGCGCAGCAATCAGGGCCGCTTCATTGCAAACATTGGCAATTTCAGCACCGGCAAATCCCGGGGTTTGTGCGGCCAGTTTATGGGCATCCACATCGCCAGCCAGTTTGGTAAGCGGTTTCAGGTGAACCTTAAAGATTTGTTCCCTGCCTGCAATGTCGGGCCTATCGACAGAAATTTGTCTGTCAAATCGCCCCGGACGCAGCAGTGCACTGTCAAGAATATCTGGGCGGTTGGTGGCGGCCATTATGATGACACCACTGTCTGTTCCAAAACCGTCCATTTCGGCCAGCAGCTGATTCAATGTATTCTCGCGTTCATCGTTGCTGCCCTGCACCAGGTTTTTACCACGGGCACGCCCAACGGCATCAATTTCATCAATAAAAATGATACATGGTGCTTTTTCTTTGGCTTGTTTGAAAAGGTCACGCACACGGCTGGCACCCACACCCACAAACATTTCCACGAAATCGGAACCTGAAAGCGAGAAGAAAGGCACGCCTGCTTCGCCTGCAACTGCTTTAGCCAGGAGGGTTTTACCCGTACCGGGAGGGCCTACCAGCAGCACGCCTTTGGGAATTTTACCTCCCAGGTTGGTATATTTCTTTGGATTTTTCAGGAAGTCTACCACTTCCATTACTTCCACCTTGGCTTCTTCGAGTCCTGCTACATCCTTGAAAGATATATTAACCTTGGTGTCTTTGTCAAAAAGCTGTGCCCTGGCACGTCCAATGCTGAAAATATTGGAACCGCTTCCACCTCCACCTCCGCCTACACGGCGGAAAAGGATGCTCCAGAAGATCAGGAAAATGCCAATGAAAAAAAGCCACTGAAACAACTGACCCATAAAGTCGCTGTGCGATTCATAGGCTATGGGAGGAATTGGAGTGTCAATTTTCTTATCCTTGAATTCTTCCTTTAAATCTTTGATTTCGTTATTGAAATAGCCTTTTTCAATCTCAAAATAATAATTGGGCTGATTAGAACCTAACAGATCTTCTTTTTTGGTGTTCCCTTTGTGTTCATCTTTTTTCAAAGCTTCCCTGGTAAGGTAAATTTCTGCCAGTTGCTCATTTACGATGGTTATTTTTTCAACATCACCTTGTAAAATCATCTGCCGAACCTCGGTCCAGTTGGTGCTTTTGCCAGCACTGCGTGGCAAGAATGTGAGAACAAGCATCACGATGAAGATGACGCCGTAAATCCAGTAAGGATTAAATTTAAAACCGCCGGGTTTGGGTTTGTTGTTGTTAATTTCGCTCATTACTCTGTTAAATATCTGATAGCAAAAGGTGAGCCAAACAGAATTACACTACAAAGCTACTATTTATACCTGCCAAATACCACATTTCTCCCAATTTGTATTATCATGTGTAAAAAAACCCTGCCATTTTAGCAGGGTTCTAAAAAAGACAGTTATTATTAGTGTTGAATCAGCGTTTTAACAGACCAGTTGCCAAATTGCGATTTCCCATGTATTAAATACACCCCGGCAGGCCATTCCCTGGTATTAATTTTTATGCCATCGAATGCAGAATTGCCTGTGAAAACCACCCTCCCGGATATGTCTCTTACGTTTATCAGCATGGACTCTGAGGTTAGAAGATGCAGATTGTCGGAAGCCGGGTTTGGATATGCAATTATACCGGTTGAACCTTTAACTTTTCCCGCACTGTTGGGTATTTGCACCTTGGACTGAAGCTCCATTTTTTTGTTGGTAAACAATCGGTAAGCACCGGCCGCCAAAGTTATGGGCATGTTTTTGTTTGTCACACGCAGGCTGTCGCCCGAAAACACTTCATACCATTTGCCGGTATCATGAAAATCATAGGTGGTATTAACAGAAACAACATCTGTATTGGCAATTACATGAACATAGTGGTTAAAATACTGCAGCCATGCTTTTTTTACCCTGCCGCTGAGGTCGAAATTGTTATAGGTGGTATGGAAAACAGGGTACTTATTTCGCAGGTTCATCATGGTAGAATATACCTGATGCAGGCTTTGACGGTTTGGCTCAGTGAGGTAATTCCAGCGGATGGGTTTTTCACCGGTGCGGCCATTGGTGTTGATGCCTACATCATAACCGAGTTCACCAAACTGCCATACCATTTTAGGGCCGGGTACGCTAAAGAACAGCACAGCTGCCATCTCACAACGCTTCAGGCCTGTGGGGGTCTGCTTGATGTTATACGCACCATTGACATTGCCAAAATTGATGTTTTTATACATCATGCGTTCCTCATCATGGCTTTCCATGTAAGAAACCAGGTTGGGATTGCTCCAGCCGCGGTTTTTATAGTTGCTGAACCAGGCAATATCGTAATTATAGCCCATGGCAACCTCCGTGTAAGCTGTATTGCCATTGCCCCAGAGCATAAAGCCTTCATTGGATAATTCTGTTTCCTCGCTGTTGTCGGCAAAGTGTTCCAGAATTAGGACTGCATTGTTATCATAGCTGCGAATGGCATCGCGCATGCGTTTGAGCAGGTAGATGCGGCTGCCATCATATTGGCCCCAGGCACCGGTATTTCCCAGTGTGTTTTTCTGGGTGAATCCTTTGGAAAGATCAAAACGGAAGCCATCTGCTTTGAATTCTGTGAGCCAGTATTTGATAACGCGATCCATGTATTGTTGGGTAAATTGGCTTTCATGATTGAAATCATATCCCACATTAAAATCATGTTTAGCAACAGGATTTAACCAAGGGTTGTTATCTGCCGGTTGGTTAAGGGCACTGTTCCAATACAGGTGGCACATGGTATTTTGTCCAAAAACATGATTAAACACCACATCCAAAAACACTGCAATTCCCTGTTTGTGGCATTCATCAATGAATGCTTTGAGTTGATTGGCATTGCCATAATATTTGTCGAGGGCCATGTGGTAGGAGACATTGTATCCCCAGCTTGAGTTACCCTCGAACTCATTTACAGGCATGAGTTTGATGGCATTAACGCCCAGTTTTTTCAAATAAGGAAGCGTGTCTTTCAAAACCGTGTATGAATGGGCTGCAATGAAATCCCGAATGTGCAATTCGTAAATGTTCAGCTGCCCAACATTTTTAACCGTGAAGGTGTCATGTTTCCACGCGTAGGAAGCTTTTCCGGGTTGGATAACCGAAACGAGACCGGTGGTTTTTCCGGCAGGGTAATTGGGCAAACCGGGAAAATCTGATTTGTTTATAAAACCATCATTCCAGTTATCCAAAACAAGCTCACTGAGCGGATCCGCTTCCCTGAATAATCCGTCTACAAGGTACTGATATCCGTATTGCTGCCCCTTTTTCAAACCTGATACCCTTACCCACCAGCGATTTCCGTCAGGGGTTTTCTTCATAAAATATTGGGTTAATGGTTGCCAGCTGTTGAAATCTCCTATCACATACGCATATTTTTTACCCGGTGCTACCAATGAAAATAGCAAGGTGCTATCGTTGATATAGTTGGCTCCGTCAACCATTCCCGCAGGCAGCGCCTCGGTAACAACAGCCGGATTGATGGTAATATAAATGGTATCGCTGGCTGAGAGGCTTCCCTTCTGAGCACGCGCTACATAGGTGTATCTTCCTGCAGCCCTTCCGCTAATGGTCTTTGTGAAGGTAGTCGTTGTCTGGGTATCAAGCTGGACGCCATTTTCGAAGAGGGTGATTTTGGCAGATTCCGAAGCTTTTGCCTCAAATGTAATATTGTCTGTTGTTTCAAAAATACCCGGAATTTCGGCAGGTTTGGTAAAACTGATTTTCAGCCCGGGAGGGAAAATATCGGCATAAATGTCTGTGCCATCCGCGTTTCTGCCCACTTTATTTCCGGCTTTATCCCTAAAAACAGCGGCAATTTTCTTGATGGTTTCACCGCCCGGTACACCGTAAAATGTGGGGATGTAAATCTTTATTTTATAAATATTGTTGCCGGTATATGTCATTTTGCGGGGTAAATCATCAGTGCCCCAAACACCTTTAACATAGCGCCAGTTTGAGTTTCCGGTGCTGATATTGGTGATTACGCCGGTGTGAATGTAGACATCGGGTGGTCCCAGATCCTTCAAAGCAGCATTCCCTTTTGTAGCATCATAATAGATGGTAACACTGTCATTTTGTGATGCAAACACAGGGTCTAATGTCATCTGCGCGGAAGCATAACTGCTTAATAAAAGCGCAGAAACGATAGTAATTAATTTAGACATGGCTATGTTCTCAAATTTAGCATAAAAAAAGGCAACTTTCAAAAGAAAAGTTGCCTTTTTGTAGGGGAAATATCAATTATTCAAACACGAGGGTTGAAGTGGCAGTTGAGCCGTCTGCAGCGGTAACTTTCACGAAGTAAGTTCCAGCAGCGTGCTTCATGATAGTGCCATAATTTACGCCTGCGGCGAAATTATTTTTAGCAACTACTTTTCCTGAAATATCCATCAACTCTATTGCATGTGCTACATTTTTGTTAGTAAATGAAATATTGGCAGATGCTGTAGCAGGGTTAGGATAAATACCTTTGAAAACATTGTTTGATTTTTTGATGCCGGTAGTAGGTAGTTTGTACACAACACAGCTGTCGTATTTGTATATATCAACAACAACATCAGCAGTTGCGCTGCTCAGATCAATGTTGCGGTTAAAGCCACCTAGTCCGTTGTCAGATCCGCATCCGCCGGTTTTGAAATCGCCTTTTTCACCGTCGGGATCACCGCCACGGCCGTTGAAGTATTTGTATGCATAGTTACCGGGAGACATGCTAACAGTCAGTTCATATACATCATTCTTGTCAGCGTCGGTGAGGCGCAGGGTATCCTTGCTCCAGTTGCAGAGAGATTTACCTGAAACGGCATCCATGAAGTCACCTGCAATGTAGAGACCGGAAGAATTCACGATTACGTCACCCATGTAAACACGGAAAGTAACATTGATTGGCGTGGTGAGTGCAGGAATGCTGTAAGAAACACTTCCTGAAACAGCGCCACCTACAGCTACCGTGAACTGGCGGTTAGGACCTACAAGTTTCCATCCGCACTGGTTTTCGATGCCCCATTCGAAGCTACCTTCTTCCACGTCGGTTTTCAGGGTCCATACTTTGTCGCCTGCAGTGGTGTCACCATTGGTTCCATCATCAAACATGTCTTTGCTTGACCAACCGAACATAGCACCTTTCAGTTTTACGCCGCTTTCTTTTTTGGCAAGGTCACGCACGGTGAATACAACGGGGTGCATGGGCTTGGTTTTTGGAATCACGATTTCAGCCTGTCCGGAAACAGCACCTGAGGCAACAGTAAATTTGTAGTTTGCAACACCGGGAGTCAGCCAAGCACCATCCTGGTCTACGGCACCCCATTCATAAGTACCATCTGCAACTCCGGCTACTTTTAGAGACCAAATATTGTCTTTGGCAGTAGCATCACCATTGGTTCCGTCGTCATACGCCGAAACTTCGGTCCAGCTATTGAACTGGCCTTTGAATTTGATAGCGGTTTTGGTTTTGTTGTTACGATCGTCGACCTTAAGCGTTACATCCGCTTGTGCATAAAGGCCCGCTGTTGCCGAAAATGCAAGAATGGTCAGGTAGTTTTTAATCATGTTGGTTTGATAGTTTAGTTCTAGTAGCAAAAATAAAAATTAATAAGTGTATTTCGGACACTTTCAAATAATTTTTTTTTCTTTGTTGAGGTAATTTTAACAAATGATGAAGTTTTTTCTCCGGAGGTTAAGTTTTGTTATCCTACTTATCTCTATGTTTAGTGCAGCTGCTTTGGCTCAGCACATCAATCGTTGTGACCCTCCATTTTGGTATAAAAACATGGGGCAGTACAAGTTGCAATTGCTTCTGTATGGAGATTCTGTACATCTGGTGAAAATCAAAATCAAAGGCGGACCTCGATTTCTTAGGGAATCTACTGGCATCAATCCAGGCTACAGAATTATTTATGTTTCCATCAAACCTGGACAGGGGGATTTTACCATTGAAACTTACCTGAATGGACGAAAATGCAAATTTCGCTATGCTGTAAAGGAAAAACCACAACCCGGGGCCATGATAAGTGCAGCAGACCGAATGTATTTGCTGATGCCCGATCGATTTGCCGACGGCAATGATAGCAATGACAACGTTGCCGGAATGCTGGAAAGGTCTGACAGGAGCGCATTGCATGGCCGACATGGCGGCGATATTGCCGGTATTTCAAATAATCTGGAGCATATAAAAAATCTGGGGTTTAATGCCCTTTGGATGACGCCACTGCTCGAGAACAACCAGCCCTCGCAGAGCTACCATGGATATGCCTGCACCGACCATTATCGAATAGATCCGCGGTTTGGCACCATGGAAGAATACCTGAAACTGGCGGAAAAATCCCGTAACATGGGCATTAAATGGGTACCCGATGTGGTTTACAATCATGTTGGCAATGAGCATCCTTTATATAAAAAATTGATTTCCAAAGACTGGTTTCATTTTCGTGATACTTTTTTTCGCAGCAATTACCGTGTAGCGGCTTTGAGCGATCCTTATGCAGCACCATCTGAACTAAAAACCATGTTAGAGGGATGGTTTGATCACCACATGCCCGATTTGGATCAAAACAATCCGGATGTGCAGTGTTACCTGATTCAAAATACGATGTGGTGGGTAGCTGCTACATCGTCTTCAGGTTTGCGTGTAGATACCTATCCCTATTCGGCTTCCGGGTTCCTCCAGCAACTAAATATTGACCTGAAAAAGGCATTTCCCAGTTTGTTTGTGTTTGGTGAAACATGGGAACACACCCTGGCGGCACAGTCGGTTTTTGCACCCAATAAACGCTCCCGAACAATCGGCTTGCCGGATGCGGTGACGGATTTTCAATTCTGTTTCGGTTTGCATCAGGCACTGAATGAGCCGTTTGGCTGGAATACAGGCCTCAGTCGTTTGTATTATCTCATGGCCTCGGATTATGTGTATCAACGGCCTGAAATGCTGGTAACCTTTGCCGATAATCATGACCTAAACCGCATGCACGCTACATTTGGGAAAAACATATCCAAAACCAAAATGGCACTGGGTCTCATGTATATGTGCCGTGGCATTCCATGCGTATTTTATGGCACCGAATGGCTTATGACCGATACAGGAGCGCACGGAGCGATACGAAGGGATGCACCGGGTGGCTGGAAGGATGATTCCAAAAATGGATTTTCGAACGACGGGCTAAGTACAGAGCAACGGGAAATGTTTGATTACATCAAAAGCCTGGCCGGAATACGGGAACGTTTTGCAGCATTGTTTGCGTATGGCCACCGTACGCAGTACATTCCCAATAATGGCATGTATACTTTCTTTATTGAGGGTGAAAGGGATGTAATCGGTGTGTTTGTGAACCAGTCTGATAAACCGCAACAAATAGACACCAGGCGCTATCCTGATATTAAAGCTGTTTGGACAGAAGGTGCTGTATTACTAAATCCTGAAACCAAGGGTTTGCAGGTGCCTTCTGTAGATGCTATGGGTATTTCGGTGGTGTATTATCCCAAGGGGGGTAAATAGTTTATTGGTTTAATTGTTTAATGGTACATGTCACCCTGAACTTGTCGAAGAGTGTCCCGTCCTGAAAAAGGTTGATGTTTTGATTAATGAATAATGAAATAATGAAGGAGTGTTTTGGGGTAATTATGTCGTTTTGCTGTAAAAAGCCGGAAACACCCTGCTATTCAACCAATAAACGAATAAACGAATAAACCCGCATCACTTCACTTTGATCAATTTTCCATCATTTACATATATCATGGAAACGGCGGCCAGAAGCATCATTAACCCTCCTGTAACCAGTGCATATACGGCTTGATTGTCAAACAAGTATTTAACCATGGGACCGGCCAGTAAAGCACTTACTATTTGTGGTATGGTAATGAAGAAGTTGAATATGCCCATGTAAATACCCATCTTTCCTGCCGGAATGCTGCTTGCCAGAATGGCGTAGGGCATGGCAAGAATGCTGGCCCAGGCCATTCCTACCCCTATCATACTGTAAACAAGCATGGTTGGATTGGTAATAAAGAACATAGAAATTAGACCAATGCCACCACAAACCAATGAAAAGGCATGGGTTTGTTTTCGCCCTATCTTTCTTACGATTGTTGGCAAAATCAATGCATAAATAGCACTCACACCGTTATAGATGCCAAATAATATCCCAACCCAGTCGCCGGCTTTGCCTAGCACTTCCGCATTGGTCTCGTCATATCCAAATGCATTGTCGGCCACAGCCCTGGTGGTATAAACCCACATACAAAACAGCCCAAACCAGCTAAAGAATTGCACAAGCCCCAATTGCAGCATGGCTTTGGGCATTCTGCCAAAATCTCTGAAAATCTCAGATAGGCCGGCTTTTTCATCTTCCTTGCTTTCACCATGATACCGTGCATACGTTTCGGGGTCATATTCTTTGGCAAAAAGAACAGTAACCAAAATGCAGGCCAGGAAAAAAGCAGCACCTATGTAGAAGGAATAGACAACGTTATCTGCTACCAATCCTTTTTGGGCTTGATTGCTTACGTGAAACAAATTGGTCATCATCCATGGGAGCCAGCTGCCCAGCACTGCCCCGATGCCAATCAGGAAGGTTTGAATGCTGAATCCCAGGGTTCGTTGCTCATCACTGAGATTATCTGCCACCAGTGCACGGAAGGGTTCCATGGCCACATTGATACTGGCATCCATCAGGGCCAGAAAGACAGCACCGAACAACAAGGCCGATTTTCCTGCAAACCAGGCCGCACTGTTGGGCAGCATCACAATGGCAATACAACAAAGCAGGGTACCTGCCAAAAAGTAGGGTTTTCTTCTGCCCAGGGGTGTCCAGGTTTTGTCGCTGAAATAGCCAATCAGGGGTTGCACCAGCATACCGGTTAGCGGAGCCACCAGCCAAAACCAGCTGAGTTCTTCCACTTTGGCACCAAAATCTTCAAGAATGCGGCTTGCATTGCCGTTTTGCAGTCCGAAACCGCACTGAATACCCATGAAGCCAAAGCTCATCCATGTGATTTGTGCAGCCGTAAGTCTGGGTTTCTTTTCCATAAGGTTAGAGCCGCAATCTACGGAATTAGGGGCATAGTGTCAAATAAACACTATTAGACGGCATCACATCTGGTGAAACAGCGATTTATCGAAGCGGTAGAGTCCGGCAGGTTTATGGGCAACTCCCTGCTGTTTTTCATTCAACGGAACGATAAAATAAGTGCGCAGGATTTTGCGTCGGAAGTTTCGTTTATCAAATTTATCATCCAGTATAGCCTCATACAATTTTTGCAACTGGGCCAAGGTAAATCTGTCCGGGAGCAATTCATATCCCAGTGGCTTAATATAGATTTTTTGTTTGAGGTGGTCGAGGGCTTTTTCCAGGATGTCGTTATGGTCGAAACCCAGCTGGGGAACATCTTTCACCTTCACCCAAACTGCATTGCGCGCAAAGCTGGAAGGAGTAAGGTTAAACCTTTCTTTGTTAATCAATGAAGTGTAAGCAACCGTAATTACCCGTGCTTCCGGATGGGCACGGATGCTTCTCAGCCAGTCCTGGTCATGTTTTTTGCTGATTCGGTCTGGATCGCCGAAGGTGTATACCTGTTCCAGAAAGATGTTTTCAAGTCCGGTTAATTCAGTTAAAACACGCTCTGCGGCGCAATCCAGCGTTTCATCTTCATAAATAAGATTGCCCGGCAAAGCTTTGATTTCATCTACCTTGTCGGTATTCCCTGCCGAGCGCTCAATCAGCAATACTTCCAGCTCCTGATTGTTAAAACTAAAAATAACACAATCTACAGAAACATTGGGGTTGATGGCATGTTGGGGCATAGCAAATATAGGGCTCACAAATATAGTAATTTTGGCCTTTTTTATGCTAATATTAAACAAGCTTCTGTTGGCAATGTGTAATAATTACACTAAGTTTGCAGTTGTACTGTGCTGAAAAAATGATTATTGTAGCTGAAAGTGGTTCGACCAAATGTGATTGGCTGATTAGCAATCAGGCCGGAGCTTTTCTGGAAACCCACACCATGGGATTCAATCCGTTTTTTCATCAACCTGACGAGATATTAACACACCTGCGTGCAAATGAAGAATTGACCAAGGCGGCACATCAGGCGAGTGCAGTTTATTTTTACGGAGCCGGATGTTCAAGTGCTGATAGAAATGAAGTAATTTTAACAGCACTCAGGCAGTTTTTTACTGTTGCACATTGCGAGGTAAACCATGATTTAAATGCTTCTGCATTTGCCACCTGGGATGGAAGACCGGCCATCACCTGTATAATTGGCACCGGTAGCAACAGCTGTTATTATGACGGGAACAAGGTTTCAGAGCAGGTTCCGGCCTTGGGTTATATTTTGGGTGATGAGGGCAGTGGATCTTATTTTGGTAGGAAAATAGTCTCTGATTATTTGTACAAGAGATTGCCGTCTGAACTTCAGACTGCTTTTTATGAGCAATACAAACTGCAGAAGGAAGAGATATTTCATCAAGTTTACAATACCAATAAAGCCAATGTGTTTCTGGCATCTTTTATGCGGTTTATTGTTCCTCACAAGGATCACACCTATATGAGGGAATTGGTATATGAAGGGCTTTCCCATTTTGCAGAAATTCATATTTGTTGTTTCCCAGATTATCGTGAGGTTCCGGTTCATTTTGTAGGTTCAGTGGCATTTTATTTTACAGAAATTTTGCAACAGGTGGCCGAAGAGAAAGGATTTACCCTTGGTAAAATAGATAAAAATCCGGGCATGTCTTTGCTCAAATACCACCTGGCCAAGGAGGAAGTTCACGGCAACGCTGACAAGGCATGATTCAAGGTGTAATTTTCGACCTGGATGGGGTGTTAACAGACACAGCAGTTTATCACTATCAGTCTTGGAGAAACATTGCATCAGGTGTGGGTTTTGACCTAACAGAAAGCCATAATGAGCAGCTGAAAGGCGTAAGCAGGGCAGAAAGTCTGGATATAATACTCAACTGGGCAGGGGCGGAGCGCAGCGTAGAAGAAAAAGCCCTGTTGCTTACTGAAAAGAATAATCATTATCTAACACTGATAGCTTCTTTGAGTACCGCCGATATTTTGCCCGGCGTGGTGGATTTTCTCAGTAATATAAGATCAGGCGGATTGAAAACCGCAGTAGGCAGTAGTTCTAAAAACGCTGTGTTCATATTGGATAAACTTCAGCTGACCGGTTACTTCGATGCCATTGTGGATGGCAATATGGTAAAACAAACAAAGCCCGATCCTGAAGTTTTTGTAAATGCCGCCCAATTGCTGGGTTTACCCACCCAAAATTGCCTGGTAATAGAAGATGCGGATGCCGGTGTGACAGCCGCCAGGGCCGCAGGCATGCATGTGCTGGGAATCAACGGACACGGGCAACTGCAGGATGCAGATCTGTGCGTTGAAAATCTTCATAACATCGATTTGCAATTTGTACAAACGCATTTTTCATCATGATTGATAAACCATGAAGGATTATATAAAAATACACCCCTGGAGCATTATTGAAGAAGGCTTTGATGCCGACCGCAATAAGGTTTCAGAGAGTTTGTTCAGCATAGGTAACGGACGCATGGGTCAGCGTGCCAATTTTGAAGAGGCATTTAGCGGCCCCACCCTGAAGGGTTCCTACATAGCCGGTATTTATTATCCCGATAAAACCCGCGTAGGCTGGTGGATAAACGG
>VHBA01000007.1 GCA_016872175.1 Sphingomonadales bacterium
TTATTGTCGTAGTCAAAACCATGGCGTTCGTGTTGCATCCACATTCCCAGCATCACCATAAGCCCTTTGCTGTGTGCCTCGTCCAATATACGCTGTGCTTCATCAATTCCCCACGTGCGGATGGTATTGCCACCGCACTCAACCAAAAGATCAAGCTGGACAGTACCGCCGGCTCCCTTGATATAATAGGGCTGTCCGTTTTTGAGCAATTGCCATTGTCCGTTTTTTTGGGTAAGCGAAACTTTGGCAGGCTGGGCTGCACTAGACAATTGCGCTGCCATAAAAACGAGTATGACTGCGATAACTCTCACTGCAGAATACCTCCTTCAAATCCAAGCTGCTTGGCTTTTGAGGCGTTGTAGCGGTATAGCATGGCAGGGCGATGGGTTACGTTTTTCTGAAGTTTGCCGGTTTCCTCAATAATTCCAGAAGACAATATCTTTTTTCTGAAGTTTCTTACGTCAAATTCTTCTTCCAAAATGGATTCATGAATAAACTGCAGTGCGGTAAGGGTAAAATATTTGGGCAGCAGTTCAAACACCAGTGGTTGCGTACGAATTCTGTTTTTCAGCAGACGACGTGCGTATTCCAATATTTCACGGTGATCAAAAGGAAGTTTAGGAATTTCAGTAACCTTAAACCAAGCCACATCCTTGGCCCAGGAAGCGGCTTGCGGATGGTAATTTTCTACCTTGATAAGGGCGAAATAAGCAATGGTAAATACGCGTCCAAAGGGGTGCCTGTCTACACTTCCAAAGGTTTGTATCTGCTCCATATAAACCTGATCCAGCCCGGTGAGTTGTTTCAAAATTTTCTCGGCTGAATATTCAAGGTCCATTTCAGGTGATATCAAATCACCCGGCAATGCCCATGAACCGGTAAAAGGTTCAGAACCACGGAAAATAAGAAGAACCTTGAGACCATCGGCGTCAAAACCAAACACTACGTTGTCTACGGACACAGCAACATTGAAGTATTGCTTGAGAATTTTCTTGAGATTTTTCATAGCTCAGAGGCAAATATATTGTAAAAAGTACAATAATTACCATTCCCAAAAATGATAAGCCTTTTGGACGTTTTTATTGAACAAATTTCTGAGTTCTTTTTGTTCCCAAAAGAGTGCTCTTTACCGGAAGCAATTTGCCGTTTTTTCATTCCGGCGTATTCCCAAAATATTTTTGGTACAGTTGTTGATATTTTTTTGCAAAACAACAAAACCATGAAAAAAATTTTTACGATCGGATTTGCTGCCATGGCCGCCACTGCCATGCTGGTAGCAGGTATTAAGCAAAACGAAACCATCAAGTGGAACAAGTCTACCCACGATTTCGGAACCGTTAAAATGGGTCCTCCCGCTGACGTAACGTTCACTTTCACCAACAATGGCAAAGCGCCTGTGATAATCACCGCCGCTGCTCCGAGCTGTGGCTGCACCACGCCTACTTACACCAAAACTCCGGTCATGCCCGGCAAAACCGGTGAAGTTAAGGCTAGCTACGGAACTGAAGGCCGCCCCGGTTTCTTCCAGAAATCTGTTAAGGTATCTTTCGACAACGGCGCCAGCACCGACCTTACCATCACCGGCACTGTATCTACCGAAAGCCCTGCCGATAACGGAACCCAGTTGAAATAATTCTCTAAGGAATAGAAGCGTTATGAAAAAGCTCCTTGTCTCGCTCATGCTCGCCGCCGCTTTCGGCAGCGCCGTTGCCCAGGATCAACCCGCGGCAACCCCCGCAAGCAATGCCAAAGTGAAATTTGAAAACATCACCCACAACTTTGGGAATGTAATTGAAGGCCAGATTGCCCGTTATGATTTCAAATTCACAAACACAGGTACCGACCCGCTGGTACTGAGCAATGTGCAGGCCAGCTGCGGTTGCACCTCGCCCAAGTGGCCCCGCGAAGCCATCGTGCCCGGTGCTTCGGCTGTGCTTACCGCAGAATACAACAGCTCGGGTCGCCCCGGCAACTTTACCAAAAACATTTTTGTCTACAGCAATGGCGGTGATGTAACCCTTACTGTCACCGGTATTGTGGTGAAAGAACCCGAAAAACCCAAATCTGTAATTATTGGAAACTAAATAGTTCAAGGGCCGGTTCATCCGGCCTTTTTCTTACCCATGAAAAACATCCTTTTGCTATTATCGCTGTTGGTTTTTGGTCACGTTGCAAGGGCCCAAGAAACACGCATAGAAACGATGAGTGGCGACACCCTGAATTTCGGAACCTGCAACCTCGGCGATACCATTGAGGCGGTATTTGCGTTTGTAGTGAAAGGCACGAAGAAACTCCTGATACGGCAGGTACACCCCGGCTGCCAGTGTACGGTGCCCATGTACCCAAAAGATAGTATGCCGCCCGGCACCAAAGATTCCATTGTGCTGGCACTGCACACCCGCAACCTACACGCAGGGCCCGTGGAGAAATTTGCCATTGTCATCAACACCGGCCCTGAAAGAATTTTTTACCTGAAGGGAGAAATTATGGGGCATGGTTTGGCTCCGCCAAAGAGAAGGGTGGTGCGGGCCGGAGACTTGTAGACCAGACCACCTCAAACATGTGTATCACATCTGTTTCAAAAACGCCTCGCTGAACAACCCCATGCTGCCGCCGGTGTGCAGAAACACGCCCCTGCCCGGCAAGGCTAAATCCCGCAGGGCCCAAAGCGCCTTGCCTGTATACACCGGATCAAATAAAATGCCCGTTTGTGCAATGGTATTTTTTACAAAATCCATGAGCGGTTCCGTGGTCTTGGCGTAGCCACCAAAGGCAAACCCATCCAGGACTTCAACGATTTCCGACAGCCCCACTTCTTGTATTAACTGCCTTTGTTCCCCTGCATTGTTGAGCACCGCCACGGCATACACAAGCGTCTTGTAACCGCAGGCCTGTATTCCTTTACCAAGCCCAATGGCCGTGGTGGCAGTGGCCGAGGCGTGCAGAATGTAATTGGGGGCAAAAGGTAAGCCTTTCACGATACCGGCAACACCCTCCCAGGCTGCTTCTCCTGCCCCGCCCTCTGCAATGCAATACGCGTTGGGTTCTTCGTCAAAATAGCGGGTAAACAATTCCTGTTTATGGCGGTATTGCTCTCTTGAAACAGGTATCAGCTGCATACCATACAGCCGTGCTGCCCTGAGGTAGTGGTTGTCTATGGGCTCATCGGCGCGCAAAAATGCGGTGGTTTGCAAACCCAGAATGGCACCTGCCGCGGCCGTGGCCAGTAAATGGTTGCTATAGGCACCGCCAAAAGTTACCAAACGGGTTTTGTCTTCCTGTTGTGCATACAATATGTGATATTGCAGTTTGCGCCATTTGTTGCCGCTCACCAACGGATGGATCAGGTCATCGCGCTGAATGTACACATCGCCTTTAATACCCTTTACTTTAAGGGGTTGCAGGGGTGCATGCAGGTTATCGAATTCGGAGCTCACTTTGGTTGAGCTTCACGGATAATATCGGCAATGCTGCCTGCAGCCACGGCATGGTAACCTTTTCGGGCTTCGCTAAAAATCTGCTCCGCCAATGCCTTGCCCTTGCTGGTTTTCACAAGGTTCTTGTAAATAGGCAGCAAAAACTTGCGCCTACCCACCGATTTCAGAAACGTTGCCATTTCTGGAAAGGCTGCGTCATAACCGTTTTTCACCGACAGGGTGTACCAAACGCAGGCAACTTCGGCATTGCCAATGCCGGTAAAAGAAAATGTCTTGTCCAGTGCCGCCATTTCATCAACACTGAGTAGCGGCATGCCACGCAGCAAAAACAACCAGTGGTGGGTGGTGTATCCCTTGGTGTCAATATCGGTGGGGTTTTTAGATTTTGTGTACAGTGCTATGGCATCTTTTACGCGCTGCCATTCCTTGCTGTTTACCACGGGGGCATCCTTGGGCAAACCCGTACCATAAATCCAGGTATCCAGATCAATTTTCCCGGGATGTTTATTCAGCAGTTTTTCATTGAGGTATGCCACAAACTTTGTTGTGTTCATGGTCTTGAAAGTGTAGGTTTTGAAGTAATCGTTCAAAAACGCATCCCAGGCAGATCTGCCCACCACTTCCTCTATTCTGCGCAGGAAAAAGCGGCCTTTTTCGTAGGCAATGTCGGTCACACCGTCATCGGGGTTGCGGCCGTCGAGGTTTAAAAAGAGTTTGGTATCGTCGGGTGCCTCCTGCATCATATCATCCAGAGTGTGTTGCAATTCACCGCGGCCAATCCCGGCCAGCATTTCGGCGTAATCGTGCCCGTAAATTTTCTCCATGATGCGCTGTTCGAAATACACGGTGAACCCCTCGTTCAGCCAGAAATCGCTCCAGGTTTCGTTGGTCACCAGGTTGCCACTCCAGCTGTGGGCCAGTTCGTGTGCCACTAAACTCACCAGACTGCGATCTCCGGCAATGATGGTGGGCGTGGCAAAGGTCAGCACCGGATTTTCCATACCTCCAAATGGGAAACTAGGAGGCAGCACCAGCACATCGTAACGGCCCCAGACATAAGGCCCGTAAAGCGCTTCGGCACTGTCTATCATGCCCTGCATATCAGCCAACTCCCACACACATTTTTTCAGCATGCCCGGCTCGGCATACACACCGCTGTTGCGCCCCAGCGATGTAAACTCCACATCGCCCACCGCGAGCGCCATCAGGTAGCTGGGTATGGGTTTGGTTTGTTTGAAGGTGTATTTGCCGTCTTTTCTTTTGGCCGTGGGGTTTTCAGCGCTCATCATCGCCATCAGGTGGGGCGGCACTTCTATGGTTGCGTCATAGATAAATCGCACAGCCGGACAGTCCTGCAGGGGAATCCAGGTGCGGGCCAGAATCGCCTGGCTTTGCGAAAACAAGAAAGGATGCTTTTTATCGTGGGTTTGCTCAGGACTCAGCCATTGCAATGCCTCCGATTCGGGCAGGGTGTGGTAGGCAACAGATACTTCCTTGGTTTCAGCCGTGATGGGAATAATGAGTGCAGCACCCAAAATGCTATCAAGCGGGCCAATTTCAAATTGCACATCTTTGTTATCAACAGCTACATTGTCCACTTTCAGTGTTTTGTGATCCAGAATGAGCTGCTTAGCTCCGGCAGTATTTTTGATTTTTAGGGTGGCCGTTCCCTGCAATTCTTTTTTATCAAAATCTGCCTTCAGGTTAAGGCTGAGGTGTGTTACCGCAACTTCCTTGTAATTGGAAAAACTATGGTTTTCAACTTTCATTTTTTTATTACTTTTGGTTGCACAGGCGCAGAGACAAATCGCTGCAGCGAGGAATAATGGTTTCACAGTGCAAATGTGGTGAAGGACAGGGAGAATTAAAAATGGAATTCCTTAATTGTCCAACTTCAGATACTGCTGCGAGGGGTCTAATCAATCCCAACCATAAAACGGCTTGGCCACCGATTTCCACTCAGCCTCGCTGCGGATAACATACACATGCATATTGGCAAACGTACCACCACGGCCCAGTACATACATCCAGTCCGGAAGAGCATATTGTTTGGGCTGGTAAATGGCTCTAATGCCCAGTTCCGGATGCGGTACATCCGTCAAAAAATAGATGCTGTCGTATTCCCCAAACCCAAAATGATCGGGTGAAGTAGTATGCGTGAAATCTACGTTGTGGTGCTTTGCAGCGTAATACAACCCAATTTCATTACCATATATCAGGATTTTTCCTTGTTTGGGAACCTGTGATTCCAGAAACAGCAACGCTGCTTTGGGATCTCGCTCCGGACGCTGTATCAATCCAAGCGCATGGCGCGTAACAAACGGAAATATCATCAGCCCGGTAAGTGGCCAAACATATCGGCGTTTGAGATTAGGGAACAACCTTTTCTGCTCGTTTATCCAATTGGCCACTATCCACAACCCTACCACATACATGGGCAAAAAATAGCGGTAATAGGGGCCCAAAAATAGCAGCCATACCAAACCCGCAAACAGCCACACAGCAGCAGGCAAAGCCCGTTTGGGTTGTGCCCTGAACTGCTTCCACGCAAGCCAGGTAACCCAGCCGTGTAATAGCGACAACCAGGGCTGCTCCTTGTATACCGGATAAAACCGGCCTATGAAATAATTGTAGATACGCACATGCAAACCTCCACCGGCACTATGTTCCATGCTGTGCTGAAACAACTGGGCATAAAGCTCGGTAATCCTAAAATCAATAAAAATGAGAAAACACAATGGCAATACCACCATGCCCATTACATAACCGGAGAGTCTTGGCCATGCAAAACCCTGCCAGGCGTACCAAACTGATATTACGGCCACCACAGGCAAAAGCTTCAGGTGCGTGAGCAACATGGCCCCGCAGAGCAAACCCAGCAAAAAAGCCTGTAAGCCATTGCGCATAGGTTTTACGCGGGTATAAACCGCTATCCAGGCCACCAGCAATGCCACTTCTATCACCTCGCTCCGCACCGAGCGGCTGATTTCAAATACGGCCTTATCAAACAAAAAATACAGACAAAGCAACGCCGCCCATCGTGCATCCAGCTTGAGATTTTGCTTAAAAATCCTGAACAGCAGCCATGCCGAACAAACATGTATAAGTAAAAACGGCAAACGCACCCAAAATACATCAGGCGGAAAGACCGATAGCGTAAGGCGATGTAGCATCATAATGCCGGGTGGATAGCTCAGAAAAATCTGTTCGGTACCCGGTGTGGGCCAGGCCTTGCTGATATAATACCCGGTTCTTTGCCAAAGCACTGCCGGCTCCAGGCATGCGGCTTCATCAAGCCAAGGAATGGGAATTACATCCAGGTTAATGAGCCCAAAAAAGAGATAAATTCCCAGAACCGCATAAAAGACGCGGGTTGCGGTAATTTTTCCCCTTAAAAAATGTTCGTTGTTTGTATTATTCAAACTCTATCAGCGTTTGGTTCTTATCCACCGCCTGTCCTTTTTCCACCGCAATTCTGCCCACTTTGCCATCGCCGGCCGCCTTGATGATATTTTCCATTTTCATGGCCTCAAGCACCAGCAGTTTATCGCCTTTTTTCACTTCCTGTCCGGCTTCCACCAGAACATTAAGCACCAGGCCGGGCATAGGTGCTTTCACATGCGAAACCTTTGCTGTTGCCATTTTATCCAGTCCCATAGAGTGAAGCAGATCATCCAGCGGCTCTTTCAGGGTTACCGAAATGGTTTTACCATTCAGTGAAATGGTGAGTGTTTTTTCTGCCCGGTTCAATTCCAGCAGGCGGGCTGTGAATACGCTACTACCCGCATGCAGCAGCAAACGGCCATCAGGCAATACAGAAACCGTGGCCTCCGGGTTGTTTTCGGGTGTCCAAACCCCGTCAATCTGCTCAAGTACCGTTTCCTGTCCCTGTATAATGGCTTTCATGATTAGCTTTCTCTCTCAATCACAAAAGTAACCAGATTTCGCAAATGTTCGCGGTTGGGTGTGGGTTTTGCCGCACGGTCAAGTATTTCGAATGCCTCATCGCGCAAGGCATACATACGTTCCCGCGCATAGTCAAGTCCGCCGTATTTTTCAATAAATGCCACGACTTCGCGAATTTTTTGCTTATCGGGTGTTTTGCTTCTGATCAAACGTTTTATACTGCGCACCTCGCTGCCCGAGGCCTTGGAAAAGGCATGAATAACGGGCAGTGTCAGTTTTTTCTCTTTAATATCAATACCCGCGGGCTTTCCGGATTTATTGTCGCCAAAATCAAACAAATCGTCCCGAATCTGGAAGGCAAGTCCTATCAGTTCGCCGAAGCGGCGCATATCTTCCACGGTTTGTGTGTCCTGTCCGGCGGAAGCCGCACCAATAGAGCAACAGGAAGCAATTAGGCTGGCTGTTTTTTTGCGGATAATTTCAAAGTACACATCCTCCGTAACATCCATAAAACGGGAACGTTCCAGCTGCAGAAGCTCTCCCTCGCTCATTTCACGAACGGCATTGGATACAATTTCCAGCAGGTCATAATCCTTATGTTCAACAGATAGCAGCAGTCCTTTTGACAAAAGAAAATCGCCCACCAGCACGGCTATTTTATTCTTCCAAAGTGCGTTGATGCTGAAAAAACCGCGACGCTCATAGCTGTCATCCACCACATCATCATGCACGAGGGTAGCTGTATGCAAAAGCTCAACCAATGCGGCACCGCGGTAGGTTCTTTCACCAATTTCGGAGAACAAAGAAGCGCTGTATAGCACGAACATGGGCCTTACCTGCTTGCCTTTGCGGCGTACAATGTAGTTCATGATGGTATCCAGCAGTGGAACAGAGGTTTTCATACTGCCCCGGAATTGTTTTTCAAACAGTTCCAGTTCAGCGGAAATAGGCTCCTTCAGCGACGATACCGTAATGCCCATAAAATCTACGGCAAAGCTACCATTTTTAACCGGCATTATATGGTTAAACACTAATTTTGTGGAATGAAAACATTCATGCTGCTGTTCACTTTGATGGGAACAGTTCGCTACTGCTCTAGACCCAAAGAATACAAAATGCCTGCACAAAAAACCCACCACAATAAGCTAATTGCCAGTCTTCAGGCGGATTTACAATCGACAGATTCGCTGCAAAAAACAAATGCGGAAAAATTTGTGCAAAGCATTACCGCGGAATACTCAGCCTACAATCCCGATAATTCCATAGTAGCTGATTTGAAAAACAGATGGAATGATTCCATTTCTGTGAAGGTTATAGGCGGCAACTGGTGCAGCGATACTCGCCGAGAACTGCCAAGACTTTGCAAGTTACTGGATGCTGTGGGTGCCAATGCAGATTTGTTTGGATATTATAAAGTTGATAAAAATAAAAAGCCCGTAGAAAAGGACTTCGCAGCAGAACAAACAGTAACAAGGGTGCCTACAGTTTTTGTTTTTAGAGGCAATAAATGGGTTGGGCAAATAGTAGAAACGCCGGGGAAAAGTTGGGAAAGTGATTTGAGTATGTTACTGTTTTTACATTGATTTATGGTGAATTAATTTATGTCTATATCGTTTTTATATAGACATATATCATATAAAATGTAGTTTGTTTATTTATTTGTTGCTAAAAATGTAGATAAAACGACATATTTGCTATATTTGCGTTGAATTTTTGAACATACTAATTTTAAAGTGCTTATCAATAATTTACCTATGAGGGCTGTTTTTCGTTTTATAATTTTAGTGATTATATTTCTGGCTAGTGATGTAAAAGGCCAGTCTCTTGGCTTCCTGCCAAACAAGGGCCAAGTTTATGATCAAGATGGCAAGGCCAACAAAAGTGTTAAATTTCTCTACAGGGATGGTCCTTTGCAATTTCAGCTGAGAGACAAAGGATTTAGCTATGAGATTTTCAGAAAAAATGCCGGCACAGAAAACAACTGGGATATTACCCGTTTGGATCTGTCCATGAAATATGTTGGTTCCTCTGAACCTCTTCAATTTGACTGGCAGGGAGAGAATGAACTGGAGGACGTGAGCCATTATTATAATCACCTGGGCCGGTTTGAAAACTTGAAACGGGCTCGCAAGGTTACGGGTACGAGCAAAGACAAAAATGTAAAGTTGGTGTTTGAAGTGAGTGCCGATGGCAAGGTGAAGTACGATATTTGGGTGAAGCCATCTGTGGCTCAAATGATCAGGATTGGCGGCCACGAGCAAAGTCGTTTGCTCGCCTCGGACAGGCCGGATAAGGTATCCTTCATCTTTTTTGACGATACCATTATGGAAAACATTCCCAAAGTGGCATTGATGCGTAAGGGTGCTGAGGAGGTTGTAGCCAATGCCGGATGGGCGCAGGCCGAAAATGAACAAACATTAAAAATAGTGCTTCCGGAAGGAACTTCCTGGAGGGATGCAGATTGGGTGGTGATCGATCCATTGCCGACCCTAAGATGGGCCACTTATTACGGTGGTAGCAGTAATGATCAGGGATATGGAACGGCATCTTGTCAGGATGGGAATGTTGTTTTTTGTGGAAAAACGGCATCAAATTCAAATATTGCCTCTTCTGGTGCGCACAAGAACTTTGCCAGTGGTAGTGATGATGCTTTTTTAGTTAAAATGAAAAGATCAGGGGGCTCAACTCAAAGAGTTTGGGGGACTTACTTTGGTGGTAAAGACGGAGACGTAGCCAATGATGTTTCTACTGATAAGTTTAATAATATCATTATCGCTGGAACTACTAGCTCTACAGGTCTTGGATTCAAAGCAAATTATGATTCTACCCATAATGGCTCAAAAGATGTATTCATCGCAAAATTTACTGATTCCGGGAAATTGGTATGGTCTAACTATTTGGGTGGTGCCTCCGATGATGAGGGCTTGGGTGTGGTATTGGATTCTAGTCAGAATGTTGTGGTGGTTGGGAAGACTGGTTCCTCGGGCTTGTCATCCAGGTTAAATCCAAGTTCCTACACCATTCACCAGGCGTCCATCTCTCTAAACGGAGATGGTCTTATTGGTAAGTTTGATAAAGATGGGAAGCGCCTGTTCATTACATACTACGGAGGAACAAATGCTGATGAGATAAAGGGAATACATACTGGTGCAAAAGACACAATAGTGGTAGTGGGTACAACAAGTTCTTCAACAGGTATCGCAACAACCGGTAGTTTTTCAAGAAGATCGGATGCGTTTATTGCAAAATTTGATGCAAATGGATTGCGGATATTGTCAAAATATTTTGGTGATACTGCAGATGATTACGGTTATAATGTAAAGTATAAAAATGGAAGTTACTTTATGGTCGGCAAAACCAATTCCGACGCGGGTATCGCTAAGAATGGGCATCAGTCTAAATTAAATGCAATTAGTACTTATTCATCAAGCACAGATGGTTTTTTGGTAAAGTTCGATGCCCGGTTTAACATATTATGGGGGACATATTATGGTGGTGATTTAAAGGATGACGCAATGTCATTGGAGATTGATGATTTTGACTATATTTATATATGTGGCACTGCAGAATCTGATAATTCTACCACTGGCTATAATAATATAATCGCGACGGCAGATGCTCAATCCATCTATAATTCAGGTGGTTCAGATGCATATGTAGCTAAATTTTCAAGCGCTGGAAAACGAATTTGGGGGACTTATTTTGGCGGTACTAGCAATGAGCTCGGTAGTGATTTGTCACATGGTCGTTTTGGTGATGTTTATTTCGTTGGTGAGACAAGTTCAAGTAGAAATATAGTAGTCAATGCATACCAATCCTCTTATGGAACTGCAACTGATGCGTATTTTGCTGATTTATATTATTGTAAAAAATTCGCAATCCTTAGGAAAGATACCGTATGTTTAAATGATACATTTTCCATTAAATTCACCGACTCCGCCCACAAGAATAACTGGAATTTAACATTTAAAAAATATAAGTTTTTATGGACTGGTCCCAATAATTTCATGGCAGCCGGCAACAAGCCCTTTGCCCTCCAGACTGCCAGGCGTAAGGCCCTGTGGAAAGATACGGGTATATATCAGCTCATAGTTACGGATTCATTCGGTTGCAAGGATACTGCCAAAATACGCGTAAATTACTTTTATCCTTTACCGGTTGATTCTTTTAAAAGTGCCAAAGATTACTGTAAGTGGGATACCTTGAAATTTAAAGCCACAGCTGGTCCCTGGGGTATATCCAACTATCAGTTTTATTGGCGAAGCATTGACAATGTATTTAAATCAGGTGATAATAAAGATACCTTAAGATATCCTGCATTAAAAGGGAAGAGTGATGGTAAATACATACTTAGAATCAAAGATCATCTTGGTTGTACGACTTTGGATACATTTAATGTTAATGTAGGTCCGACGGCCCAATTGACTTCAAATTCGCCGATTTGTCCCAAGGATACCATAGAACTCGCTGCCAAAGGAATTCGTCTGAAAAAAGTAGTATGGAAAGGGCCCAATAACTATTTGGATAGTGGTATTTCAGTTAAAATTCTCAATGCAGATAAGGCAAAAATGGGTAAGTATACTGCTATTGTAACCGATAGCAGTGGATGTAAAGATACATTTTATATAACTACCGTTCTTTTTCAGCTTGATTCTCTGACCATCACCAGGAATGATCCTATTTGTTCTGGTGATGAGCTAAAAATATCGGCGTCAATGCGTTCACTCACCAGCAAATTTGGATTTACCTGGAGTGGGCCAAATTCTTTTAGTACGACTAACAGAACATTTTCCATTACCGGTGCTACTGCGGTAAATGCTGGCTCTTATAAGCTTGAAATAACCGAGAATGTAAGTAAGTGTAAGATTGACACCTCCTTGTTGGTAACAATTCGTCCTTTACCATACCCTCACATTCAAACAAATGCTCCCGTTTGTGAAGGAAATAAATTTACCATTAGAAGTTATCCCAAGGGCGGTGCAGGCTCTGGTTATCGTTTCACATGGACAACCCCTAAAAATACTACCAGCACTGATACAGGGTTGATTATCAATCCTGTAACGCGGGCAGACTCTGGCCTGTACCGCCTGAAATTGCAGGATGTTTATGGTTGCACCAAGGATACATCTGTAGTGTTTGCCCTAAAAATGCTTCCGGATGTCAATTTTACGCCAAATAGAGACTCTCAGTGTTCGAAGAACAGTACCTTTACATTTACCAATAGGACCATTCTTACCTCTGGTTCTTTCAATGCATTCACTTGGAAGACCCAGGGATATGCAGATACAGTGCTGACCAATAAAAACGCCATCAGCAGAAAGTACACATCAGTAGGCAAATACAAAGTAACTCTCATTGCCAAGAGCAATGATGGTTGTATTGACTCATTAACCAAATATGTAGGCGTTTATCCGGAGCCTACCCTTGCATGGGATATTGTTTCCAGTGATACCCAATGTTTAAAGCGCAATTCTTTTGAATTCGATGATAAAAGTACCATCAGCAAAGGTACGCTAACCAGATACTGGACCTTCGGAGACGGAGGTAAATCCAGTGCAGATCCTGCAAAATATAGCTACACCACGGCCGGTGATTTTACAGTAAAACTGAAGGTGATGAGTGGGTTTGGCTGCAGCGATTCTTCCACGAAAAAGGTTAGGGTAAACGACAATCCCAAAGCAGCGATTTCCGTAAATAATTCAACCCAGTGTTTAAATGGAAATCGCTTCATTTTTACCGATATTTCCACGATTTCAGCAGGGTGGAAGCTGAATGGCAGAAAATGGAATTTGGGATCCGGTTTTGCAGATACAACCAAGAAAGACACAACCTCATTTGGAAGCGCCGGGAATTATACTGTTTCATTGGCGGTAATATCAGCGGACGGATGCACAGATACTGCGAAAACCATTGTAACGGTGCAGAGCACTCCAACAGCCGGTGCCATCGCTTCTGATCAGACCATTTGTAACGGCGGAAACCCTGTGGCCTTCACCAGCACAACAGCCGGCAGCGGCTCGGGTACGATTACCTACCGCTGGGAATCCAGCACAAACAGCGGCGGAACCTGGTCCCCCGTATCCGGTGCCACCGGTGCTACGTATGATGTGCCTGCAGGACTTACCACTACCACCCAATACCGAAGAATCACCATTTCGACGCAGAATTCGGTTCCCTGTGAATCAGTGGCTACCACCCCTGTAACGGTTAACGTTCAAAGTGCAGTAACCGCGGGAGTGATTGCTTCAAGCCAGACCATTTGTAACGGTGGCGATCCGGTTGCATTCACCAGCACAACCGCCGGCAGTGGCTCAGGTACCATCACTTACCGATGGGAGTCGAGCACCAACGGCACAACATGGACTACCATTTCGGGAGCAACATCGGATGTTTATGATGTACCGGCAGGCCTCACCACCACCACCCAATACCGCAGAATCACCATTTCGACACTGAATGGTGTACCCTGCCAATCAGGGGCTGCCAGTCCTGTAACAGTTACTGTACAAAATAGAGTAACCGCGGGCACCATCGGATCAAGCCAGACCATCTGTGAAGGCGGAAACCCTGCGGCCTTTACCAGCACAACAAGCGGCACGGGCTCGGGCACCATCACCTATCGCTGGGAGGCAAGCACGAACAGCGGTGCAACATGGTCTCCCATAGCAGGTGCCACAACAAGTACCTATGATGTACCCGCAGGCCTTACCACCTCAACACAATACCGACGCATAACCATTGCAACACTGAATGGGGTTCCCTGTGAATCAGTGGCCACCGGTATTGTAACGGTAACTGTACAAAGTGCAGTAACAGCGGGGGCAATAGGTTCTGACCAGACCATTTGTAACGGCGGAAACCCTGTGGCCTTTACCAGCATAACAGCAGGCAGCGGCTCGGGTGCGATCGCTTATCGCTGGGAAGCAAGTACCAATAGTGGTGCATCATGGACCACGGTAACCGGCGCCACCGGAGCCACGTATGATGTACCGGCAGGATTGACAACCACCACCCAATACCGACGAATTGCCATATCTACCCTGAATGGGGTTCCCTGCGAATCAGTGGCCACCACTCCTGTAACGGTTACCGTGCAAAGTGCAGTAACCGCAGGTGCTATCGGATCTAGCCAGACCATTTGTAATGGTGGCGACCCCGTGGCATTTACCAGCACCACAGCAGGCAATGGCTCGGGTACCATCACCTACCGCTGGGAGTCTAGCACAAACGGTGGCGCTACCTGGACTACTGTTTCCGGGGCTACTGCAGATATTTATGATGTACCTGCTGGCCTCACAACGACAACTCTTTATCGAAGGGTTACCATTTCCACACTCAACTCAGTTCCCTGCGAATCTGCAACCACAGCCATAACGGTAACTGTTCAAAGCACGGTAACTGCAGGTGCCATAGGTTCTGATCAGACAATCTGTTATGGAGGAAATCCTGTGGCATTCACCAGCACAACAAACGGCTCGGGCTCGGGCACTATCACCTACCGGTGGGAGTCTAGCACAAACGGTGGCTCTACCTGGACTACCGTAACCGGTGCCACAGCAGCTACCTACGATGTTCCTGCCGGCCTTACAACCACAACACAATACCGGCGAATCACCATTTCAACACAGAACTCGGTAGCGTGCGAATCAGGTGCTACTTCTACAGTAACCGTAACAGTGCAGGGCTCAGCCACGGCGGGTGCCATCGGTTCTGATCAAACAATCTGTAACGGTGGAAACCCTGCTGCATTTACGAATTTAACGTTAGGCAGTGGTTCAGGTACGATTACCTATCGCTGGGAGTCAAGCACAAATGGGGGCACAACATGGTCCTCAATTTCCGGAGCCACAGACACTATTTATGATGTACCGGCTGGCCTCACAACGACAACCCGTTACCGACGAATCACCATTTCTACGCTGAATTCGATCCCTTGTGAAACCCCTACCTCAGCCGTTATTGTGACGGTTCAGAGCACCGTTACTGCAGGTGCAATCAGTTCAAATCAGACCATTTGCGACGGCGGAAACCCTGCGGCATTCACCAGCACAACAAATGGTACTGGCTCAGGCACTATCACCTATCGCTGGGAAGCTAGCACAAACGGTGGCTCTACCTGGACTACCATAACCGGTGCCACAGCAGCTACCTACGATGTTCCTGCCGGCCTCACAACGACAACACAATACCGTCGAATCACCATTTCAACCCTGAACTCGGTGGCGTGCGAATCAACAGGCACTTCATCAATAACGGTAACCGTGCAAACGGTGCCAACCATTGGAGCTATTAGTTCTGATCAAACAATCTGTAATGGTGGCGACCCTGTGGCATTCACCAGCACAACAAACGGCTCGGGCTCAGGAACCATTACCTATCGCTGGGAAGCTAGCACAAATGGTGGCGCTACCTGGACTACCATAACCGGTGCCACAGCAGCTACCTACGATGTTCCTGCCGGCCTTACAACCACAACACAATACCGTCGAATCACCATTTCAACACAGAACTCGGTAGCGTGCGAATCAGGTGCCACTTCTGCAATAACAGTTACCGTTCAAAGTGCAGTGACAGCGGGTGCCATCGGTTCAAACCAGACCATTTGTAACGGTGGCGATCCTGTGGCCTTTACCAGCACAACAGCAGGCAGTGGTTCCGGAACCATCACCTACCGATGGGAGTCTAGCACAAACGGTGGCGCTACCTGGACTACTGTTTCCGGGGCTACTGCAGATATTTATGATGTACCTGCTGGCCTCACAACGACAACTCTTTATCGAAGAATTACAGTTTCGACAGTAAATGCCGTTACTTGTGAATCAGTATCAACAGCAGCAGTAACTGTAACCGTAAGAAACTCACCCACAGCCGGAGTTATTGCATCTGATCAGACTATCTGTAACGGGGGCGATCCTGCTGCATTTACCAGCACAACTGCAGGTACAGGCGATGGTACCATAACCTATCGTTGGGAATCAAGCACCAATGCTGGTGCTACATGGTCGGTCATATCAGGAGTTACCGGCTCAACTTATGATGTGCCTGCGGGTCTGACCGTAACTTCCCAATACCGCAGAATAACACTTTCTACGCTGAGTTCATTAACCTGTGAGTCTAATGCTTCAAAAGCCTTAACCGTGACTGTTCAGGGAGTACCAACAGCAGGTGCTGTAGGGAGCGATCAGACCATATGCAGCGGCGACGACCCTGTAGCCTTCACCAATACTGCATCAGGCACAGGCGATGGTACAATATCATACCGCTGGGAATCAAGTACGAACGGTGGTTTAACCTGGTCTACCATAACTGGAGCCACCTCAGCTACCTATGATGTTCCTGCAGGATTGACCGCAACTTCACAGTATAGGAGAATAACGTTATCAACCCTAAATTCTGTAGTTTGTGAAGCAACGGCAACCTCCGCAATTAACATTAAAGTTAATCCTTTGCCAACAGCCACAGCATTCAGCAACAGTCCGGTCTGCACAAAAGGTAAACTATCATTGCGTTCCAATGGTGGAAATACTTATGAATGGTTTGGTCCCAATGGATATACCTCTAAACAGCAGAATAATATTATATATAATGTAGATTCTAATTATCTCGGGGATTATACAGTTTGGGTTACTGATGTCAATAAATGTAAAGATGACTTTACAATAAAGGTAGATATTAAACCTGGATTCAGGGTTACGGCCAAAACCAATTCACCGGTTTGTACTTACGATACGCTTAAGTTATTTGGTGATATAAATAGTTACAGCAAAAGTACCTACAGTTATGAATGGGTAGCCAAAAGCTTTTATTCAACCAAACAAAATCCTGTCATTGATCAGGTAGATTCTTCAAGAGACGGTACATATCGGTTTATAGCCATTAGTGCAAATGGATGCACAGATACAGCCATGGTTACACCAACAATTCTAAGACCACCATTGATTAAGTTTGTTACCAATTCTCCGGAATGTGTCGGTCAGAAAGCAGTACTGTTTAATGCCTTTAAATCTTCAATATCCAGCACGTGGAGAAAACCTAACGGAACAACCATTATTGCTGATACGGTAAAAATACCATCCTTGAAACTTAGTGATGACGGCTATTACCGCTTGACCATAAAAGACAAACGTGGCTGCAGAAATCAGGACTCCATTAAATATAAAGTAAATACTTTGCCTGAAATTAGCGTTACCGGAGATTCCCAACTATGCACAGGCAGCACGATGAAATTAAGTGTTACAGGTACAGGTACTCTTAATTATAAATGGACAGGTCCCAATGGATTTATCAGTTTCTTATCAAAACCCACCAAGACAGGGGTTACTATGCCGGATTCAGGACTGTACATGGTAATTGGCACAGATGCTAATCAATGCAGAGATACTGCCAAATGGAATGTCAAAATTAATCCTGCAATCCCAGGTTTGAAAATATATGGGGACAGCCAGGTTTGCTTATGGGAAAAACTCACACTAAGTACCATTGCCAATACAAAAAACTTCCGTTATAAATGGCGCACACCAAATAATGAGGTATACTACACGGCCAAACTATTGATTCCTCTTAATAAATATAGCTATGAAGGTGTTTATAGTGTGACCGTTTCAGACAGCAACTATTACTGCAAAGATTCAACTACGGATTATGTATGGGTAGGACCAAGGCCGATGAGCAGCTCTTCTAACAGCCCTATTTGCGCAGGTGACAGTTTAAAGTTGAATGCTTATGGAAATTCACGCTGGAAATGGCAATGGACAGGTCCTCAAGGCTTTAGCAGTACTTCTACCAATCCCAAATTGTCATATGTCAGTGCATTGTATGCAGGTAATTATACGCTAATTGGCAAAGACACATTAGGCTGTTCGGATACCCTGACCGAGAATGTGAAGATTAATGATTGCCTGGTTATAGAATTGTTTTCAGACAGTGTTAAATGCAAAGGTAATTCCAGCGGATTAGCAAGAGTTGTAGCAAAAGGCGGCTCAGGTTCTTATCAATATAAATGGCTGACATCCCCCGTCCGTTTTGATGATACACTGAGAAATGTGCCCAAAGGAACTTACACGGTAGTAGTTACAGACTTAAAAACAGGTATCGTTAGAATTGATTCAATTAAAGTAAATGAACCAGCTGCTGCATTAAGCACTTCCATTACAATTGATTCACTGATTTGCAGGGATTCAAGTAATGCCAAACTCATATGTAAGGTAACAGGAGGAACTGCTCCATATTATTACAAATGGAATGGAAACAGTTTATTAAACGGTAGCACACTTTTGAAAGTAGGTTCAGGCACCCACTCTGTGGTAATTACTGACAGCCGCGGCTGTTCTGAAACCAGCAGTGTAGTAGTCGTTAATCCGAAAAGATGGACAATAGGCATCAGCAGAACCAATGTTCTCTGTGCAGGTGGCAATACCGGCTCAGCATTGGTTATTGTTTCCGGTGGGAAACCCGCTTATTTCTACCAATGGGATACGGTAACCTGGGCTTCTAAGAGCAAAGCAATAGGTTCAACATATAAAAATCTAAAAACGGGTATATATAAAGTTTTAATCACCGATGCCAATAAGTGCCAGCAAACGGATACTGTGATGATTGCACAGCCCGACAGCCTGAAGGTATCATTTAAAATAGACAGCTATATACGCTGTTTCGGTGACACTTCCGGACAGATTACAGCTACTGCCAAAGGTGGTGTTTCTTCCTATACATACTTATGGAATTTCAATAAGAAGTATACGGATAAAACAGCGAAAAATATCACAGCGGGTTGGTATGTATTACAATTACGAGATGGAAATAACTGCCTGAAAAAAGACAGCATTTTCCTCGCACAACCCGATGATATAAAAACCAAGATTTCGATTTTGTCTCACTTAAAATGCTATAAAGACAAGAGCGGGGCAGCAGAGGTTGATATCAAAGGCGGTGTGGCTCCATACTATGTTAAATGGGATAATGGCGGCTATACAGCTCAGGGGGTCTCTAAAAACTACATGGATGCGGGAACCCATTGGGTTTATGTACGCGATTTTCAGGGATGCTATGATACCCTAAAATTAACCTTAAATCAGCCTGATTCTATTTATACGTTGTTCAAGAGCAGGCAAAATATACTATGTTACAATGGCAATTCGGGTTGGGCAGAATTTGAACTTGCAGGTGGTACTGCGCCATTCAAGTACCTTTGGGAAAATGGAGATAGTACGAAAAGATCTGTAAAACTGCAGGCTACCAGCTACTGGATGCGAGCACAGGATGCCAACGGGTGCAAGTATTCCGACACTATACAATTGACACAACCACCGGAACTGGATGTCTTTGTTAAAAAGATGGATAGCGTAACTTGCTATGGCCTCAGCGATGGCCGCATTGAACTATCAGCCGTTGGCGGAAAGCAACCCTGTGGATTCTGGTTTTATACAGGCAAAGATACCGTCAAGGGTGCGGTTTTGTCTGGGGTATCAGCTCGACAGTTCCCGGCTAAATATGATGGTTATGTTCGCGATGCAAACGGTTGTATAGATTATACACCTGTTTATATCAAAGAGCCGGCAAAATTGCAGGTTGTTAGAAACGGCCAAACAGATTTGATCTGCTACGGAGCTTCGACTGCCAGTATTTTCGTTGGCCCCGCTGGTGGAAATGGTGGCTACACTTACAGCTGGAATTCTTTCCCGAAACAATATGCTCCAACCGCGGTAAAACTTAAGGCAGGGACTTATATCGTTACGCTGAAAGATTATAAAGGCTGCAAAGCTTTTGATACATTTATAATTAAACAACCTACAAAGAATCCTGTAATTACCAAATCTATTGTTCCATTCTGTTTAAATAATACCATTTCTCTTACAGCATATCAGTATGGTGTTGATTCTGTTTGGTGGTTCAATCCGGCAGGAAACAAAATCAGTAGCAGCTATCCTGTTTACACCAAAACACCCGCAATTTTTAACGATTCCGGTCGCTATACACTACTTGCCAAAGATAAACAGGGTTGTTATGATACTACTTATACACGTTTGGTAATAAACAAACTTCCTAATGTAATAGCCAGTATACAGGAAAACCCACCACACTGCAAAAGCGATACGGTTATGTTAAAAGCAGTTGGAGCTGTAAATTACCAATGGAATGGACCTAATGGTTTTATTTCATTTATTCAAAATCCAATTATTAATGGAATCTCCTTCCCTATGGATGGTTGGTACCATGTTCTGGGAACAGATGCCAATACATGCCAATGGAGAGATAGTGTCAGATTAAACATTGAAAACAACATCAACATTGGAAATGATCAGATGATCTGTGCAGGAGCTAATTTGGTACTTTCAGGATTTGGTGCAGAGAAATACCGGTGGTCCGGACCACATAAATTCAGTAGTACCCTTCAGAGTCCAATCCTAATAAATGTGGATGACTCAATGTCAGGTAAATTTACGTTGTATGCCATCGATAAATACGGCTGCAAAGATACCTTAAATACCCTAGTTCTAATTTATCCCAGACCGTTTATAAAGGCTTCTGCCATTGTACCAGTATGTGCTGGCGAACCCCTTAATTTATTTTCAAAAGGCGGTGGAAATTATAAGTATATCTGGAAAGGTCCACAAGGGTTTACTTCAACTTTAGCAAATCCAGTTTTAATGACATCAATCTCAACACAATCAGGTAAATATGTTTTAAATGCCTCCTACCAGGCAGATGCCAATAATCAGTGTAAGGATTCTGCCAGTGTGAATGCAAGAATATTTGATTTACCAGTGTCTAAATTCATGTTAACGCCATACTCATCAATTTATCTTACTGAACAAGATTATGAATTAATAGATTTCAGTAAAAATGCTAACACATGGACGTATTACCTGAATGATCAGTATCTATCTGCTGGACCAAAAGCGAAATTCGGCCAAACTGAAGCCGGTATTTTGAAGATTAAACAAACTGTAAGTTCGCCAGATTTCTCTGCTTTCTCAGGTAAATACTGCTCAGACAGTAGTCAACAAGTATTTGTAATTGAATTCAAACCTAAAATTTGGCTTCCTAATGCCTTCACACCAAATAATAACAATAAGAATGATCAATTTTATCCCGTTGGTGTCAATATTACAGAATATCGTTTAAGAATATTCGACAGATGGGGAAATAAGATTTTTGATGAGTTAAATGGCAAATGGAGTGGATTAAATAATAATGGCAAGCCCTATCCTGTTGGTGTCTACGCAGTCTATGTGACTTATAAAGACATCACAGGCCTGGAAAGAGAATTGAAGGATAACGTTACATTATTACGGTAATTGATACTTCTCTAGCAATTGTTAAAGTTGCAACTGAATAGATTATTTTAATTTTATCAAAAACCAGCCAAATAAAGTATCGCCACTACTCCCGCTACGCTACTTCCTATGGTAATTCCGTACGAACTCCAAACGGCCCTGACACGGCGCTTTGAAGCTCCGTCAACATATCCCCTTCGGTAGGATTCGTTTTTACTGACAATAAATTTGGCGTCCTGAATCTTGGGTGGCTGAACCTTTGAAACAGAGTAGACAATCGGAACAGCAATAGATGCAGGAAATATAAAGCTTCCTATGCCCGCAGCTATACCAGCCCTGCGCTCTTCTGAAGGCCTGTAACGGTCTAAACCGTCATCCAAACCTTGTTCGTACTGATTCTCAGCGTATGCAGATGTGCTGTCTGACATGAGCACAGCGGCTTGTTTTAAAATGGTATCGGTATTACCGCCAGCATACCGAATCATAACCACATCGCTTTTTCGGTATGAATAAAATTGTTTTTGGGTTGTATCCCTGAAATTCAGATACTCAATACGCTCCGGATAAATCTTTGTGACCGTGCAAACCACACGGGTATTGTTCCTGAGCACCAGCGTGTCCTGGGCGCCCGCCGAGCCTGCCCACAATAGCAGCAGCCACAATAATTGCTTTACGTTATTCTTCATTTTACTGTTTAATGCTGACAAAAATCCACCTTCCCTTATTGGCCATTACCCATACTATACAGCAGGCCTATAGCCGTACCGGCACCCACAATGCCGCCAAACGTACTCCAGGCAGCCACCCGACGACGCTTGGAAGCACCGGCCAAATAGCCTTGGCGGTAGTCCTCATTTTTATTGTTTTGATACCGGTAATCCAGAATCTCGTGGTCCGAAACCTTTTTAAATGAAAGATAAATGCAGCCCGGTAGTGCAACAAATGGCAGAATAATAACAGAAGCCCCTACCAACCTTTCCTTTTGGGGTTGATAATGCTGATAACCATCGCTGAAACCCTTCCGGTACTGTTCCTCCTTGTTTTGATCAGTACCTGAAGTTGCTGCTGAAACGGAATCATCGCTTATTTGAGTTCTTTTTCCGTTTGCGTAAACTATTTCTAGCACTTCGTTTTTGGGATAGGAATAATATTTTTTACGAGCAGTGTCGTCCATCATAAGATATTCTATCCTACCGGAATATATCTGTGTAACCCGACAAATAACCCTGGCCTGGGTTTTAAGAATGATGGTGTCCTGGGATTTTACCACATTCATGATACCCATAAAAAGAAACACGATGATTTTAAACGATGTATTCATTATTTATCTTTTAAAAATAGCAGGAACATCATTGCCTGAAACAATGTCGGCAGATAACAGTCCCCGAAAAAAATCAATACCTGATGCCAATTTACGCTGAAATTGCCAAATAAAATAATAACCATATCCCAGCAGTATTATCAATACACCGGAAAAGATATACATGATATTCGTGTCCACAGTATCCATACCCAGCAATCCTCTCAGCCAGAAAATAAAACCCATTAAAAGTAGCAGACAATATAAAACATACATACGGGTATGTTTTAGCGCGCCTATCCTAATTTTTACATATGTTTCTTCTTCCACGCCCAAAATATCCCCTTCATAAAAAGCCGGGATGCGCGGGTTGCCAATATTCTCCAAAACAAACTCGTTTTCATTGGCCAATCCGTAAAAGAACTTTGTCAAACCGTCGGTTTTTTTGTAGCCGGCATCGCTCAGGTAGGTTTGCTGTATGATTTTATCTGCAATATCTGCCCTATCTGTATGGGCTTTAAGCCAAATAGTTTTAAATGGATATAAAAACATACACTTTTAAGTCAATAATTTAAGACATAGACACCTTGGTACTGTTCATTTTATTAAGCACTTCGGCTATTTCCCTTATCGCATCAGGGTTTTCGAAAGCTGCATTGCCCACAACAACGATATCGGCACCCGCATTCCATGCCATTTCTGCCGCAATAGCATCCCGGATTCCGCCTCCCACCAAGAGTAGACCGTCAAATATAGTGCGCACGGCAGCAATCATTTCTGCAGAAACCCTGCGAACCGCGCCGCTTCCTGCATCCATATACATGGCTTTCATGCCCAGCATGGCTCCTGCCAACACGGTAGTAGCCGCAATCTCCGGTTTGTCTGCCGGTATGGGTATGGTCTGGCTTATGTAGTGGGCAGTGGTCATTTTTCCGCCTTCAATCAGTAAATAACCTGTAGGTATGGTTTCAAGGCCAGACCTATGAATAAAAGGGGCTGCTGCCACCTGCTTGGCAATCAGGTATTCCGGATTGCGCCCGGATATCAAAGACATAAAAAGGATCGCATCTGCATTAGAAACCACCTGTATCTCATTGCCCGGAAACAATACAACCTGCCCGGCGCCCTTGTTCTTTAAATCCTCTACACAACGATAGGTATTACCCTCAGTAAGCAAACTTCCGCCAACCAAAAACAAATCAACCCCATATCTTATGGCATGTTGTGCCACCGCACCCCGCAAATCTGAATCATCATCAGGATCAAACAGCACCGCCAGCGTTTTAACACCTGACTTATGCTTCGATACCAGCCATGATTGAATGTTTTGCATGCAATGCAAAGAAACATAGAAAAAACCATAACCGAATTACAGCCTGCACAAATCTGCATTTTATCATTGTAATACTTGAGTATGTCAAGTTAATTTCGTAAATTAGCAATTTCCATAAAGAAGATTTTGTCCCAATATTAATTTTTCTTTATCCCATAAGGGTTTACGAAAATCCAAACGCCAAGATGCTTATATGGCAAGACATACACGCTTTTTCAACAAGGTAAATCCCATATGCTGTTTGGCTTTCCGCCAAACCTGTGGAAAAGCCAATTCGGAAATACTGATACACATAAAATACATTTGAACTCCCGACCGTTTTTAATAACGCTAGGTAACCACAACCCCTCTGAAAAGAAAAATATGACGCAAGAAACTACCGTAAACACAAAAGGCCTCGAGTTTAAGAGGCAAAACACCGTTGAGGGTGTAAGTCCCTTCGACCAGTTCACCTACGACCACCGCAGCTCGGTCATTAAAAAACCCGACGGAAGTGTGGTGTTTGAAATGAAAAATGTAGAGGTTCCGGCGGGGTGGAGCCAAGTAGCAACCGATATTCTTGCGCAAAAATATTTCCGCAAAGCCGGCGTTCCCCAACCCGACGGCAGCCTGGGCAGCGAAACCAGCGTTAAGCAGGTTGCGCACCGCCTTGCCAACTGCTGGAGACAGTGGGGCGAGAAGTATAACTACTTCGCTTCTTCCACCGATGCGCAAACTTTCTATGAAGAGTTGGTTTATTCCATGCTCAACCAGGAATCTGCGCCCAACAGCCCTCAGTGGTTCAATACCGGATTATACAGCAGCTACGCTATTGCCGGTAAACCCCAGGGTCACTACTATGTAGACCCCGAAACCGAGAAGCTCATGAAGAGCACCTCTGCATACGAGCGTCCCCAGCCCCACGCTTGCTTCATCCTATCTGTAGATGATGATTTGGTGAACGAGGGCGGTATCATGGACCTGTGGGTGCGTGAAGCCCGTATCTTCAAATATGGTTCTGGTGTAGGAACCAACTTCAGCCGCATCCGCGGTTCCGGCGAAAAACTCTCCGGCGGCGGAACCAGCAGCGGTCTGATCAGCTTCCTCAAAATCGGCGACCGCGCCGCAGGTGCGATCAAGAGCGGTGGTACCACCCGCCGTGCCGCCAAAATGGTGTGCCTTGATCTTGACCACCCCGAATCCATGGAATTTATCCAGTGGAAAAAGGATGAAGAGAAAAAAGTGGCTGCCCTTATCGATGCCGGTTACAGCAACGACTACGAAGGCGATGCCTACGCTACCGTTTCCGGACAAAACAGCAACAACTCTATCCGTATACCCAACCGCTTCTTCGAAAAACTGAAAAATGGCGAAGACTGGGAATTTACCGCCCGTAGTAACGGTAAGGTAATGAAAACCATGTCCTCAGGACAGGTTTGGGATGCTATCGGCGCTGCCGCATGGTCATGTGCCGATCCCGGTGTTCAGTATGATGACACCATCAATGAGTGGCACACCTGCCCCGAAGGCGGACGTATCAACGCCAGCAACCCCTGCAGCGAATACATGTTCCTCGACAACACCGCCTGCAACCTTGCATCCTTGAACCTGCGTAAATTCTTTAGCGAAGAAACCCGCGAGTTCAATGTAAGTTCTTTCGAGTACGCCACCCGTCTGTGGACCACCGTACTGGAAATTTCCGTACTCATGGCACAGTTCCCCAGCAAGGAAGTAGCCCAGCTGAGCTACGATTACCGCACCCTGGGTCTTGGCTACGCCAACCTTGGAAGTATGCTGATGTGTGCCGGTATTCCTTACGATAGCAAGGAAGCTACAGCCATCTGCAGCTCTATCACTGCTATACTCACAGGCATATCGTATGCAACCAGTGCTGAAATGGCCGCCGTTAAAGGCCCGTTCCGCATGTATGAGAAAAACAAGAAGCACATGCTTCGCGTAATTCGCAACCACCGCTACGCGGCATACAACACTCCCCTGGCTTTCGAAAACCTCGGTATCAAACCCGTGTGTATCGATGAGAAATTCTGCCCTGACTACCTGCTGAAATCAGCTTGCAGCGCCTGGGATAAAGCCCTGCAGTGGGGTGAAAAATACGGTTTCCGCAACGCTCAGGCCACCGTTATTGCCCCTACCGGCACCATCGGTCTGCTCATGGATTGCGATACAACCGGTATTGAACCTGATTTTGCCTTGGTTAAATACAAAAAACTCTCCGGCGGCGGTTACTTCAAAATCGTTAACCATACCGTTCCCATTGCCCTGAAAAACCTGGGTTATGCTCCCGAAGAAGTGGACGCTATCGTTAACTACGCTAAAGGACACCAGACCTTTGCAGGCGCTCCTTCCATCAACCACGAGACACTGAAAGCAAAAGGTTTCAACGATGCTGATCTTGAAAAACTGGAAGCAGAAGCTCCCATGGCATTCGAAATTGGTTTTGTGTTCAACAAATACTCCCTGGGCGAAGAAACCTTGCAGCGCATCGGTTTCACTGCCGAGCAGTACGATAACCCCCGCTTCAACATGCTGGAAGCTCTGGGCTTTACCCGCGATGAAATCAGGGCCTGCAACGACTTCGTTACCGGTACCATGACCATCGAAGGTGCACCCTACCTGAAAGAAGAACACTACGATGTATTTGATTGCGCCAACAAGTGCGGAAACATCGGTCAGCGCTACATTCATCCTTTTGCCCACATTCGCATGATGTCTGCTGCTCAGCCCTTTATCTCAGGTGCAATCAGCAAAACCATCAACCTGCCAAACGAAGCCAATGAGCAGGACATCAAAGACTGCTACGAACTGAGCTGGCAGCTGGGCCTGAAGGCCAACGCCCTCTACCGCGACGGTTGCAAACTGAGTCAGCCCCTGAGCAACAAATCTGAAACCAGCGAAAGCGAAGACAAGGCAGAAGCTAAGTCTGACGCTGCACCGGCTGCAGAAACTACCGTAATCCGCTATGCAGAAGAACTGACCCCGGAAATCGTATTGGAAGCCGCTAAACGCATCCTGAATGAAAGCCCCGATACCAAGTTCAAGCGCCAGCTTTCCAATATCGTAGAGAAGAAGCGTCTGCCCAACAAGCGCAAAGGCTTTACCCAAAAAGGCAAAGTAGGCGGTCAAACTATCTTCGTGCGCACCGGCGATTACGATGACGGAACCCTGGGTGAAATCTTCATTGACATGCATAAAGAAGGCGCCAGCTTCCGCTCACTGATGAACTGCTTCAGCATTGCTATATCCGTAGGTCTGCAGTATGGTGTGCCTTTGGAAGAGTTCGTCGACAAGTTCGCCTTCACACGCTTTGAACCCAGCGGCATGGTGGAAGGACATCCCAACATCAAAAACTCAACCTCTATCGTGGATTATATCTTCCGCCTGCTCGGATACGAATACCTGGGCCGGGAAGACCTCGTACAGGTTAAACCCAGTGCATATACCAAAAACGATGCAACGGAAGCCCCTGTAATCAGCGAGTTTGTACCTATGTTCACACCAGAGCCCCAGCCATCTGCAGAAAATGCAGCCATGCTGGAAACCGGAGGCGGTGTAAAAAACATGCAGGACCACCTGCGTGAGGTACAGAGCGATGCGCCCGCCTGCAACGTATGCGGTCACATCACCGTGCGCAGCGGCACTTGTTACAAGTGTTTGAACTGTGGCAACAGCCTGGGTTGCAGCTAATTTAAAATTTACACTTACAAGAAAGGGAGGCATAACCTCCCTTTTTTATTGGCCATTTGATTAGATCAATGATCCAATTTCCAGTATAAATAATACAGCTGGCTTTTGCCTTTATTTCAATAATCCAAATTCAACCCCAGCGTAAAGGTCAGAAAAACCCGGTTGCGCTTGTAGGTCAATTCATTATCCTCAGAAGCAAACCTTGGGTCAGTTATGGGATATGGCGTGTAATAGCCGGCCGCCGATTGTGAACTCAGGGCAAAATCAAAATAATAGTCTTTGTCACGCAGTCCAAAGCCACAGGCAAGCACCGTGTTGGCCTTCTTGAGGGTAGCGTCCAAACCGGCCACATTCGGATTGTAGGGCGATGGCAGTACGCCAAATCCAGCCCTAAAACGATACGCCTGGTCTTTATTATCCGGGTTGGGCATGTTCCACTCCGCACCAATGCGCACATTGGTCACGTTGCGGTAGTTACGCCTGATGGCGCTGTTTTCCGCATTGAAGGTAAACACATCATCGGCACGCAGACGGGCAGATCCGTAGTTGTAAAACTCAAAATCTGCATTGACAATCATGGATTTTTGAATCACAAAACCAATACCGGCATTGAATCGGGAAGGTGTGGTAATCTTGTATTTATACGTGTTCAACGGGTCGTTGTACTGCGCTGTCCAGTCGCCTATGGAACCCGGATCTCCTTTTGGAGCAATGGAATAGCCGTATTCACTATTTACGGTATACGTTCTGGGGGTGTGCACCGATGCTGCAAGGCGCAACTGCTCAGTGGGCCTCACGATTATACCCACACGTGCCGCAAATGCACTTCCTTTGTCCGTAAACTTGCTCTGATAGTCAACAGATGCCATATCCAGCGTACTGATATCGTTGATGTCTACCTTACGCTTGTCTTGTTCCAGCATACTCAAGTCTTCGCTATAACGCAGGGATGAGTATAACAGACCAATACCCAGCATCACCTTGTTGGAAAAATTCAACCCTACCGAACCCTGATACTCGTAAATGGCTCCTTTACTCACAATTTCACCGGACTGATCATTGTTTCTTACGCTATCCTTGTAGGCCGATGTGTAACGTCCAGTTCCGCCCCTGTCATAATCAATAACCCAGGCATCATAGGCCAGACCTGACAAAGAACCTTGCACCAGTTTTGACGGATCACCCTCACGATTGGCTACTTCGGCAAAAAAATCAGTTACAGAAGATTTTCGGTTATTGCCCTGAAATGCCATGGTACCACCAAAAGTCGCAAGCCGGTTCACATGAAACCCATAGCAAACCGCACTCAATCCTTTTTTACGGGGCTTCCCTGTGGCATCATACTGCACATCTGCTTTGATATAGTTGAGGGAAGGCAAATTAAAGTTCAGTCTTGCTTCTCTTAAATTTTCACCCAGATAATCAGCATGATAAACGGTGTTTTGGAACTGGGCGCCCATGTTAAATTCACTGCGCCTGAAAGTGGCAATACCGGCCGGGTTGGTCATCACAGCCGAGGCATCGGCACCAATGGCAGAAAATGAACCTGCCATGCCCATGGTTCTGGCTGTTCCTCCAGAACCAATGGTACTGTAGCGAAGTGCATCGAACTCACTTTGTGAAAAAAGAGAAAAAACAGCCCCGAATAACAGGGTCAATAGACTTAAAACCGACCTCATGTAAAACCGCCAGTATTAACGCCTGCGACCTGAAGTGCCCTGCACTGCGTTGGATGAACGGCTGCTCCCACTGCTGTTGAATGAGCCCTGCTGGGTATTTCCGCTGGGAGTCCAGGTTGAACTTCTGGAAGTGCCACTGCTGCCATTGTTATAGCTTCCGGATGTAGTGCTTCCACTGCTCCAGGAAGAACTTCTGCCCGATGTGGAAGAAGGAGTGCCTGTTTGATAGTTATTGCGACGCACGCCGCTGTTGGAAAATCCACTTGAACCTGAGGCGGGCTTGGGATTATTTACAAAACCACCAGAAGAATGATTGTTTGAAGAGGTGCTGCCACCGCTCCAGTTGTTATTAGACCAGTTATTCCAGCCATTGTTGTTCCAGCCACCAAAAGATCCGCCACCCCAGTACATATTGGAGTTATACATCTGGTTGTAGTACATCCAGTAAGGATCACCGTAGGAATAAGCCGGATTGTAGCCCATCATCATTGGATTTCCCCAGGCATTTCCCATCATCCAGGGATTACCCATCATCATGGAATTATAACCCATGTAGGGGCTATATCCCCATGGCGAAACTCCCGCTCTGAAACGATTGCAGGGCTGTGTAATCATAGCTGCTGGTGCGGATGCAGAGGAAGGCTGTAGGCTGCTGCCACCAAAATTGCGCAAACGGTCTGAATACGTTTGACCATAACTACCCGCCATGGCAGAAGCTTCTCCGGTAGCAGACGGTGTAACCGCGCCATCGGCATAAAATCCGCGCCCGTTGAGATCTGAAGTGGCAAAATAAGCATCGTCATAATTGTTGACTTTGCTAACAGACCTTACCCCGGAGCAGGAAGCCAGCAACATAGCACCTGCCATAAAAAAATAAGTGGTTTTAATAAAATGGACTTTCATGGTGAACCTTCTTTTTGGGTACTGCTTTTAGTTAGTACCTTTGCACTATCAAAGTTACAAAAAGTATTCCATATTTCCAATATCCATGGCATTTGAAAAGGTAAAACGCGAAGAAAATTACAGTGAGTGGTATAACAACCTGGTAAAAAACGCCGATCTGGCTGAACACAGTGCCGTTAAGGGCTGCATGGTTATTAAACCCTACGGCTTTGCCATCTGGGAAAAAATGCAGCAGCAGCTCGACAAGATGTTCAAGGATACCGGCCACCAAAATGCCTATTTTCCGCTGTTTGTGCCCAAAAGTCTGTTTGAAAAAGAAGAGAAAAATGCCGAAGGATTTGCCAAGGAATGTGCCGTGGTAACCCACTACCGTCTGAAAGCCGACCCATCCAAACCCGGCCGCCTCATGGCCGATCCCGATTCTAAACTTGAAGAGGAACTGGTGGTGCGCCCTACCAGCGAAGCCATCATCTGGAATACCTATAAAAACTGGATTCAGAGCTACCGCGACCTGCCCATTCTTATCAATCAGTGGGCCAACGTGGTACGCTGGGAAATGAGAACCCGCCTGTTTCTCAGAACAGCTGAATTTCTTTGGCAGGAAGGCCATACCGCCCACGCCACCAAAGAAGAAGCCCTGGAAGAAACCCGCAAAATGCTGGATGTCTATGCCGAATTTGCCGAAGAACACATGGCTGTTCCGGTGATTAAGGGCGTAAAATCTGAAAACGAACGTTTTGCAGGTGCCGACGACACCTATTGCATAGAAGGTATGATGCAAGACGGAAAAGCCCTGCAAATGGGTACCAGCCACTTTCTGGGACAAAACTTTGCCAAGGCATTCGACGTAAAGTTTCAGGACCGCAACAGCAAACTCGATTATGTCTGGGCCACCAGCTGGGGGGTTTCTACCCGATTGATGGGTGCACTTATTATGGTTCACAGCGACGACGAAGGCCTGGTGCTGCCACCCAAACTGGCTCCCATTCACGTGGTGATTGTGCCGGTTTATAAAACCGAAGAAGAACTGAACACCATCAGCGAAAAGGTGGCAGGCATCAAAAAAGAACTAGAAACAGCCGGATTATCCATAAAATTTGATAACCGCGATACCCAGAAACCCGGCTTCAAGTTTGCTGAATGGGAACTGAAAGGGGTGCCCGTGCGCATTGCCATTGGCCCCCGCGATTTGCAGAACAACGCCGCCGAAGTGGCCCGTCGCGATACCAAAACCAAAGAAGTAATAGGTATGGACAACCTGGTAGGCCATGTGACCGGATTGATGAACGAAATTCAGGAGAATTTGTATAAAAAAGCCCTGGATCTCAGAACCGGAAAAACCTGGAAAGCCGACACTTGGGATGAATTTGTTGATATCGTTGAAAACCGCAATGGGTTTGCCCTGGCCCACTGGGACGGCAGCGGCGAAACCGAAGAAAAAATTAAAGAAATGACCAAGGCCACCATTCGCTGCATTCCATTGGATGCACAGGAAGAGGCAGGCAGTTGTATCCTCACCGGCAAACCCAGCAGCAAACGCGTGGTATTTGCCAAAGCCTATTAATGCGGCCGCTCGGCTTCGTAGCGCTTCTCATCCACCATTCCCACAAAGAAAAAACCCAGTTGCCTGCCATTTTCGGGCAAACCAGTTTGCTGTTGCATAAAATCCGTGCCGGCGCCGTTGCCTGTGGTCCAGTAGCCCGCCGCATGCGGATGATCCGTGAGTGTTAAATACATGTTTTGCACCGCCGTGGCTGTGGCCGCCAGCTCTTCCCATTCGGGCACTTTGCCCGAAGGCACAAAACCAATGGAAATGATATGCGATACTTTAAACGCATAGGTGCAGATTTTGGCCAGTTTGCGCTCATCAAACAATTCTGCAGGGGTGTTCTGCATATAATACTGTTCCATGGCGCTGCATAGCGCTGTTTTTTCAGCACCTTCAAACACTCTGAAACGCCAGGGAAGTGTGAGTTTATGACTGGGTGCCCAGCGGGCGTTTTCCAGCATGCGGGCTATAATATCGTCCGGGACAGGCAGCCCGTTGAATTCCTTAACAAAATGACTGCGCCTGCCGCGAATTAGCTCATCCAGTGTTTTCATTTTATGCAGATAACTCGTTTTTCTTTCTGAGGCGAAATTCGAGAAAAGATTGGATAAAAACCGAAACCAATATCAGCGCGGCACCCAAATAAAACTGCATGCCCAATGCATCGTGCTCGTGAAAAATAACTGCCCCCAGCAAAATGCCGTAAACAGGCTCCATATTCACGGATAAATTGGCAGTGAACGCCGATAGGTCCTGTAGGGCATATGTTCCCAGATAAAAGGTAAGGTTGGTACAAACCAGCGCCAGCAGCAGTATCCACAGCAAATCATACTGCCCGCTTTTGGGGTTGAATTCCGGAATCCAGGTGGCGTTTGCATCGGCCATCAGCGGAAAAACCACACTCAGCAACACCGCGCCTGAAAGCATTTCTATGGCCGAAATACTCAAGGAAGAAGCCCTTGCAATATGTCGCTTGTTTAATGTGGTAAACAGCGCTGCCAGCATGGCACTCACAATTCCCGTAATGATGGCAGGCGTGTAGCTTGTTTGCCCTGCTGATCCACTGCTTAATGTATCGTTGATAATCAGGATGCCTGCAATCACCAGCAACCCCAGCAGCAACTCCCTGATGCGGAAGGCTTTGCGATTAATAAGCGGATCAAGGACGGCGGAGAAAAAGCTCGCAGAGCCCAGACAGGCCAGGGTTACGCTGGCGCTGTTGCCCAGTTTAATGCTTCCATAAAACGTGAGCCAGTGCAGGGCCACGATGATGCCGATTCCCAGAAAAATCAGCCAGTCTTTTCGGGTCAAACCGGAAATACCCCGCCAAACCGCCGGAATACAGAAATAGACGGCAGCGGTAATCAGCATGCGGTGCCACACCAGATTCAGCGAACTGTAGGAGATAAGCTTTCCCAGAATGGCGGTAAATCCCCAGAGAAAAACCGCAATATGCAGGTAGGTAAGTGCTTTGATTCGGGGATTCATGGTTGGACTGCCCTTAAAAAATCAAGGCCACGCTGTGAAGCATGGCCAGGATGTTGGTATATAGAAGCGCGTAACAGTTGGGCTACCGCTATCAGCACGGCAGCAATGCAAATATAAATACGGTTTTGTGAAATCGCAACCCACAAGTTTTCCCCAAAGAAAATCAGGTGAGGTTGCCTTTGTATTTGTCGCGCATGTCGATGACAATCTGTCTCAGCTCCTGCTCTTTGTCTTTGTGCATCACCAGCACCACATCCGGGCTATCTACTACCACCACGTTTTCAAGGCCGTGGGTAATCACAATGCGGTCGGTATTGGAAAACACCAGCGAATCAGACGTTTTATAGGTGTGAATTCCCTTTCCGATGGCAGCTGTATCATGCTCATTATGGCGACTCACATCCCACAGGCTTTTCCAGGTGCCCAGGTCATTCCACCCAAACGTAGCGGGATAGACATAAACACTGTCGTCTTTTTCCATGATTCCGTAATCAATGGAAATGCTGGGACATTGCCCGTAAGCCAATTCCAATGCATCAAAATAATTTGTCTGTGAAAAATCCACTTCGGCAAACAGCTGATGTATTTCCGGTAAATATTGTTCAATACGATGCAAAATAGCTTTCACATTCCACACGAAAATACCGGCATTCCAAAGAAACTCACCGCTTTCTATAAAAGTCTGTGCCAGTTCTTCGTTGGGCTTTTCGGTGAATGTTTTCACTTCGTAGAAGCCGGCATCTCCCGGTACAGTATTGTATTGAATGTATCCATAGCCTGTATCGGGGCGTGTGGGCTTGATACCAAGGGTAAGAAGATGGCTGTAATTGCCCGCAAAGGCGTATGCTTCATTAATGATTCTGAAAAACTCGGCTTCCTGGGTAATAAGGTGATCGCTGGGTGCTACCACACAAACGGCATCCAGATCAATCTGTGATATTACCTTACTTGCATAAGCTACGCAGGGTGCCGTATTGCGGGCCTGCGGCTCTTTCAGAATGCGGTCATCGGCAATACCCGGAATGTGCTCTCTAATTAATGGAGTGTATTCGTGGTTTGTAACTATGAAAATATTTTCTTTGGGAACCACCTGACAGAACCTTTTGTAGGTCTGGGAAATCAGTGAATCACCGGTGCCTAAAATATCGATGAACTGCTTGGGCAGGCTTTTTCGGCTTACCGGCCAGAAGCGGCTTCCGATGCCACCGGCCATTACCAGCACATAGTGATGTTTGTTCTCGCTCATAGCAATCCCTCCCTGTTTAGGTCGTGCAAATGTACCATTCCTGCGTATTTTCCGTCGCTTAGTACAATAATTTGGGATATTTTCTGGTGGCTCATCCACTCAACGGCTTCTACAGCAAGGGTTTCAGCGTCCAGTGTTTTCGGTGAGCGCGACATGATATCAGCGGCGGTCAAATCCTGCAGGTTGCTGTGTTTTTCCAGCATTCTGCGGACATCACCATCGGTGATTATACCCAGCAACCCGTTGTTATCCAGCACCGCCGCGGCACCCAGCCTGCTTTTGCTGATGCATACAATTACTTCATTAACTGAAGCGGACGGTGAAACCGCAGGTTTCTCGTTTCTGGCGGCAATTTCACCGCAGCGGAGGTATAATTTTTTGCCTAAAGCTCCACCGGGGTGGTATTTGCTGAAATCACTGCCGCTGAAGTTGCGCATGCGCAGCAGAGAAATGGCAATGGCATCGCCCATGAGCAGCTGTGCGGTGGTGCTGCTGGTTGGCGCCAGGTTATTCGGACAGGCTTCCTTATCTACCGTGGTATTAATCACAATATCCGCCTGCGCCGCCAGTTCGCTGTCAATATTTCCCACCATGGCCACCAGCGGATTGCCAAAAGATTTAAGCAATGGCGCAAGCGCCTTGATTTCCGGGGTGTTTCCGCTCTTGGATATTGCAATAACCACATCGCCGGGCTGAATAATCCCCAGATCACCGTGTATGGCGTCTGCGGCGTGCATAAATACAGCAGGCTGTCCTGTGCTATTCATGGTAGCCACCATTTTTTGCGCAATGATGGCGCTCTTGCCTATACCGGTAACCACAGCCCTGTCGGCTGAATCCAGCAAAAGTTCTACCAGTTGACAAAATGAATCATCAATATATTGAGGCAAAACAGCCAAAGAATTTAATTCATCGGATATGGCCTGATTACCGTAACTTTTTATTAAATTTGCCTTGGTCTGTGTCAAGCGGGCGTTGTTAGAATTGCAAAACTAACTTAAATTTTGCATTTAGTAAGTAGGTTTGACATTTAAACAAGATTAAAAAAATTAATATAAAGCTAACAAAATTGCCGCCTATGCGTTAAATTTACTAACTGAAAGCATTTACTTTATCTATGAGCACGGCAATGGGCGTTGCGGAAGACGCAAGAACTGACGCAAGACGCACCCTTAAGGAATTCTTTGGCTTTGATGGCTTCAAAGGCAATCAGGAAGCGGTAATTAATCATATCCTGCAAGGCAATGATTGTTTTGTAATCATGCCCACAGGCGCAGGAAAATCACTCTGCTACCAGCTTCCGGCATTGATGATGGAAGGAACTGCCATCATTATTTCTCCGCTAATCGCCCTGATGAAAAATCAGGTGGATAATATCCGCGGTTTCTCCAACAGCAGTGCACTTGCCCATTTTTTAAACTCCTCACTAAGCAAAGCTGATTTTACCCAGGTGGTGGAAGATGTTACGTCCGGCAATACCAAATTGCTGTATGTAGCTCCCGAAACCCTCAAAAAAGACGAGACGCTGGAATTGCTGCGAGGCATCAAAATATCCTTTGTGGCAGTGGATGAAGCCCATTGTATAAGTGAATGGGGCCATGATTTCAGACCTGAATACCGACGCATCAAGCAAATGGTGAAAGCCATTGATGATGTTCCAATTCTGGCACTCACAGCTACTGCTACACCAAAAGTTCAGCACGATATCCAGAAAAACCTGGGCATGCTGGATGCAAAACTTTTTAAATCTTCCTTTAACCGTTCCAATCTGTATTATGAGGTTCGTCCCAAAGGCGGAAAAGACCAGGTACACAAAGATATTTTATCGTTCATCAAAAACAGGGGCAACACTTCGGGTATCATATACTGTCTCAGCCGTAAAAAGGTGGAAGAAATTGCCGAAATGCTGCAGATGAACGGCATTAAAGCTCTTCCCTATCACGCCGGACTGGATGCCAAAACCCGCGCCGGACACCAGGATGCGTTTTTGATGGAAGATTGCAACGTAATTGTAGCAACCATCGCCTTCGGCATGGGTATTGACAAGCCCGATGTACGCTTCGTAATTCACTATGACGTACCCAAAAGCCTGGAAGGTTATTATCAGGAAACCGGACGCGGTGGTCGCGACGGACTCCGCGGTGATTGCCTGCTTTTCTACAATCCCAATGATATAGAAAAGTTGGAAAAATTCATGAAGGATAAACCGGTTGCCGAACAGGAAATCGGAGGTCTTCTGATAGCTGAAACTGCCGCTTTTGCCGAAAGCAGTCAGTGCCGTCGCAAATTGCTGCTGCACTATTTCGGTGAGAACTTCAAGGAAGAAGATTGCAGCCACATGTGCGACAACTGCGCACACCCCAAACCCAAAACCGATGTTACCCAGGAAGTGGTTAAGGCAATGAATGCCCTGAAATCCCTGAATGGCGAGTTCTCCATGACCCATATCGTAAACTTCATCATCGGCAAACGTATAGATAGCATCAAGGATTACAAACATGATGAACTTCCCCTGTTTGCCTGCGGGAAAGAAAAGGATAAGGTTTTCTGGAAATCAGTAATGCGCCTGGCGCTGGTTAATAACTACCTTTTCAAAAACATTGAAAAATATGGCTTATTGAGTGTTTCTGAGCATGGAATGGCATTTTTGGCCAAGCCGGTGAAATATGAAATGGCCGTAGATACTGAGTTTGAAAGCGTGAGTGAAGACGATTTTGAAAACTTCAAAATGGAAAGCGTTTGCGATGAAGAACTTTTTGGTCATCTTAAAGATCTGCGCAAGAAAGTTGCCAAGGAAAAAGGCCTTCCACCTTACGTAATTTTCCAGGATCCAAGCCTGGAAGATATGGCCACCAAATATCCGATTACCCTGGATGAACTATCGAACATTAACGGTGTAGGTAAAAATAAAGCACTCAAATTCGGAGAGCCATTCATCAACTATATCGCAGGTTTTGTTAAGGAAAACAACATTGAACGCCCCCAGGATATTGTCCTGAAGGGCAATGCGGAAAAATCAGCCAAGAAAGTCAGCATTATTTTGAATATTGACAAAAAAGTAGATTTGATGGAAATGGCTAAACAGCTGGGCATCGAATTTGGCGAACTGGTGGATGAACTGGAGCAGATTGTAAATACAGGAACCAAACTAAACCTGCGTTATTTTCTGAATCAGTTTTTGGATGAGGATCTGCAAGAGGAAATATTTGATTATTTCCGCGGTTCTCAGGAAGATAATCTGGAATTGGCCTTCAACCATTTCGACGGTGAGTTTACCCATGAAGAACTGCAACTCATGCGGATTCAGTTTCTGAGTGATATGGGTAATTAACAGCCCGTTCACCCGGCTTTTGTATATTTGCACCGGTGTCTGACAAACAAAATCAGTTTCATGCGCTCTATATGCGTTTCAGGCCCGGTTTGAGAAGCTTTGCATCAGCTATTGTGAAAAATGCTGAAGATGCCGATGAGATTGTAAACGACGTTTTTGTGAGTATTTGGGAGAAACAGCAACTGCTTATTTTGGACGATTCCCTGAAAAACTATCTTTTTACGGCCGTAAAAAACAGATGTTTAAACCACATAAAAAAAGCAAAGCTGCCTTTTGCCGAGATGCCGGATGAATTTTTAGCCGTAGCCCCGGAACACGCCGCAGACCGCGCGCTGGAAGGAAAAGAGCTTCAGCATCATATTACACAACTCATTGAACAACTGCCGACCAAGTGTAAACAAGTATTCCTGCTCAGCCGCATGTTTGATTTAAGCTATAAAGAAATTGCAGAAATCATGGACATCAGCACCAAAACAGTAGAGAACCAGATTGGTATTGCGCTGAAGTTTTTAAAGGAAAATACCGGGCGAAATGCGTATTCCTGAAAATTCAGGTCTTCATACAACGCCTGTAAATATCCAGATAATCATTCATGATTTTTTCAAGATCAAATTCCTTAGCACGCTGAAGTGCATTGTATTTGAAGGTTTTTAACACCTCATCATTTTCCAAAATCTTTACCGCATTATTGGCCATGTTGGCCACATCGCCCACGTTGCTTAAATAACCGGTTACCCCGTGTACATTAACTTCAGGAATACCGCCTGCATTGCTACTGATCACAGGAACCTCGCAGGCCATGGCTTCGAGGGCAGCCAGACCGAAACTCTCGGTTTCTGATGGCAAAATAAACAGGTCGCATACCGATAATATTTCCTCTACGGCTTCCTGCTTGCCCAAAAACGTAATGCTGCTGTGGCACTGCATATCGCGGCTCATTTTTTCTATGTGACTGCGCTCAGGGCCGTCACCAATCATCAGCAGGCGTGAGGGAATACGCTGGTTTACCAGACAAAATACAGAAATAACATCTTCCACCCTTTTTACCTTACGAAAATTGGATGTATGTACCAAAACCTTTTCCCCATTGGGTGAAATGGCTTTTTTGAAATGCTCTTTTGGCTGCTTATTGAAACGCGTAAAATCAATAAAATTCGGCACTACATCGATTTCGCACTTAATGTTAAAATGCTCCAGTGTATCGTTTTTCAGGCTTTGCGATACAGCCGTAACAGCATCCGACTGATTAATGCTCCAGCTAACAACGGGTTCAAAGGTTGCCTCGCGGCCTACCAGTGTTATATCTGTGCCGTGCAGGGTGGTGATTACCGGAATATCGTGGCCTTCCTCAGACAATATCGATTTGGCCAGCAAAGCAGCCGAAGCATGGGGAATGGCGTAGTGCACATGCAATACGTCCAGATTGGCAGTCTTCACCACATCCACTATCACACCGGCCAGCGCTGTTTCATAAGGTGCGTATTCAAACAACGGATACTTAAGAATACTTACCTCGTGGTAAAAAACATTCTCGGTGAAAAAATCCAGTCGGGCCGGCTGATTGTAACTGATAAAATGCACCTGATGTCCTCGTGTGGCTAGCGCTTTACCCAGTTCCGTAGCCAAAACCCCGCTTCCACCAAAGGTGGGATAACACACAATCCCAATGTTCATGCAAATAGAACAACAATGTTAGCGACAAGATTTCAAAATCGGTGAAAAAAATGCAGATTGAGCCCATCTTTGCATCATGGAAGTTTTCACCGACGAATATTTCATGCAAAAAGCACTGGTAGAAGCCCAAAAAGCCATGGATGAAGATGAAATTCCCATCGGTGCCGTGGTGGTGTATGAGAATACCATCATCGGAAAAGGGTACAACCAAACCGAAAAACTGAATGATGTAACTGCCCATGCTGAAATGCTCGCCATTACGGCGGCTGCTACCCACCTAAACAGCAAGTTTCTGGATGAGTGCACGCTGTACGTGACCATAGAACCCTGCCTCATGTGCGCCGGTGCTATCAAGTGGGCACGGTTTCACAAGATTGTGTTTGGTGCCGAAGAACCCAAAACCGGTTTTACCCGCATTGATAAACAATTACTGGGCAAAAAAACAGAGGTTTCCGGTGGTGTGATGGCAATGGAATGTGCGGCTATAATGCAAACTTTTTTCAAACAGAAACGGGGTTGATGGCAACTTTGACAACTTTCTAAAAGTTGTCAAAGTTATCGCTCAAACGCCCCTATATCCGGCACCCCGATGCGGGGTTTGCCGTCCAAATCGATGGTTACAGGCGGTGTGAGCAAGATGCCCGCATTTTGTAATGGCGACAGGGTATCGGGGGTAAAATCACCGGCGTTTATATTTTTAAACAGCGGATCGCGGTTGTAGATGTTTGTAGGACCGGCAAAAGGTTTGGACTTGCTCTTCATCAGGTTGCCTGAAAAATCGGTGGTAAAAGCCGCACTGCCTCCCTTGTCGATTAGCAATTCCTCCAGCAAATCGCCGTAGATAACAGAGTTGTAGGCATTGCACTCCAGCGGTTTGGTATCCAGGATTTTCCCATTTCCATCTCGCAAAGTGTTGGTAAGGGCAAAGTGTCCATCTTGCCGGGTGGTGTAGTTTACATACGAGGCAAACGTGCAATGCCTGAAATCGTATTTGCCGCCTAACAAACCCAGAAAACTATAACTGCCAGATTGGGCAAAAAGGCAATTGGTGGCTCGGATATGGGCCGTAATGCCTGCCAGGCATGCCTGTCCGCAATACTGCACTTTGGTATTTTCCAGCACCAGATTATCCGGGCTGCCCACAGGCAAAGAATCCACGCGAATACCAATGGCGGCATTCTGGATATCGGCGTATTTAATACTGTTACCGGCACTGCCTACCGTGAAATACAATCCCACCCACTGATTGGGCAAGGTGCGGGCTGCGGAAACGGGTTTGTCGCCGGTGAATAACACCCTGCTATTGGACGTGCCTTCCACAAAGAGCTTACCGGCCACGTAAAATGTGCTTCTTGCAGAACAATATACCTTCACCCCTTCTTTGATGGTGAAACTACATCCTGCCGGCACCAGGGCGTTGTCAACAACCACATACGGTTTGGTTTTGTCATCCCAAAAACCGCCGCAGGGAAGTGATGCGGCGCGGAAATAGTGAGCATCCCAGCCATAAGCACCGAAAAACATTTTTTGTTCGCGTCCGTTCACCTCCATCATCAGGGAATCCAGCACCAAGGCCGGACCTGTTTGTCCGTTGGCCTCCAGACTACACTGTACAAATACAAACACGCTGTCCTTGGCCGGAATTTCCACTTCATTAATCACAGGCCCTGGAATGCCGTCCACATTGACGCGGTACGCCGATTTTATGCCGCCTCCCAGTCTGAAAGAAGCTTTGACAGTCTGGCTTTCGGGATTTTTAATCCAGGTAATTTGGGTAACACTGATGGGATAGGTGCTGCCCGCCTGTCGGGTAAAAACAGTATCGAACCAAACGGTATCAGAAGCAATGGAAAGTGTGGTTTTACCTTCAAAAAAGCGTTCCTTGCGGCAGGAAGCCAGCATGAGCACAAACACTATGAAAGGTAGAATTTTTCGCAACGGAACTATAACGCAAAGGTAGGGTTGCAAATTGCCAAATAGGTTCATGCAGATGTAAACTTACGTGAGCAAGCGGTTATATAAAGTAAAAACTTTTTCCATTTCGCCTGCCCACACATACTTGTTTGCGGCCTGCAGCCCACACTGACGCATGTTTTCAGCCCTTGCGGAGTCTTGCATAATAGAAAGAATAGCAGTGGCAATTTCATGGGCATTCGACGGATCAACGCAAATACCCACATTGTTTTCTTCCACCACTGAACGATACAAAGGAAAGTGTGAGGTTACCTGCGGCAACCCGATAGCCATGTATTCAAACATTTTGGTGGGGTAACTTTCCACACTGTTTTTCATGGGCTGAATGATGCACATACCCACAGCAGCTTTGCGGCTAATTTCATAACCCTTCTCAAGGGTTAACCTACCATGGAAATGAATATGCGCTGAAACATCATTCCAGAACGGCAAGGCATGCAACTGTTTTTCCAGCGATGAATACAATTCACCTACCACATCAAATTCTATAATATGTCCTTGTTTTTTCAGCATAAACAATGCCTCGGCAATTTGCTGCAAGCCCCGCGATTCAAGGAGAATGCCCATATAAAAAATACGGTTGGATGTGCGGTTTACATTTTCTGAAAACGGCCTAAAAAAAGGCAAATCCACATAATTGAGTACCGTGGTAAAATCGGCACCCATTTTTTGGTAACGGGTTTCATAGCTTTGCTCAGCAAGGATAACAGGCATTCTTTTAACGGCCCTTTTCTCAAAAAAATGAAAACAGGAATACAATACTTTCTTTGCTGGAATCCAGGGTTTGTCGAAAATATCTTCAGCCACATTTTCATGGATGTCAAGCACCACTTTTTTGCCCATTAAACGCAATAGCAGGCCACAGGGAATCAGTTCGGGGTCGTGGATATGGTACAAGTCTGCACCAACACGAATGGCCTTAAAAAACATTAAAAACCAGGTAAGGCAAACACGCGGCAATTTGTTTTTAAACCGCCTGAAAGGAATGATATGAATGCCTTGGTTTATTTCTTCTTTGGGATGAACCGCGATTAAGGTTACTGCGTAGTTTTCAGTCAGGTGTTTGCAGTAGCGGTAAAAGATGCGCGTATCGGTGGCCACATGCACAGAACTTAGATGGCAGACACGCTTTTTCATAGACCCGGCTTGCGAAGTTACGCTTTTTGCGACCCATTCATCGGGTTTGCCGCTGCTGTGTTGTATTTTTGTGCCATGCGGCTCAGCAGTCATACCCTTTTTAAACAATACGGCGCCAAAAAAGTGGTGAACGATGTTTCCGTGGAAGTGAACCAGGGCGAGATTGTAGGGCTGCTCGGACCCAATGGTGCCGGTAAAACCACAACCTTTTACATGGTGGTAGGCTTGGTGCGTCCGGATGAAGGTTCTATTCACCTGGATGAGGCTGATATTACGTCATTGCCCATGTATAAACGCGCACAGCTGGGTATTGGTTATTTGCCCCAAGAGGCATCGGTTTTCAGGGAGCTGAGTGTGGAAGACAACATCAAATCCATTCTGCAAATGACAAAATTGAGCAAAGAAGCCCAGACCGAAAAACTGGAATCTTTGCTGGAAGAATTTGGACTGAACCGGGTAAGAAAAAATAAAGGAAAGGTTCTTTCCGGTGGGGAAAGACGCCGGACGGAAATTGCCCGCGCCCTGACTACCGACCCAAAATTCATTTTATTGGATGAACCTTTTGCAGGCGTAGATCCCATTGCGGTGGAAGATATTCAGGGTATTGTTTCCAAACTGAAAGATAAAAATATCGGTATCCTCATCACAGATCACAATGTGCAGGAAACCCTGTCTATCACAGACCGCGCTTACCTTTTGTTTGAAGGAAAACTACTAAAACAAGGCACCGCCGAGGAATTGGCAAATGATGAAATGGTGCGCAAGGTGTATCTGGGTAAAAACTTTGAGCTTCGCAGGAAAAACCCTGCCCAATCCTGAGGCCATGCGCCTGATTATCAGCGAAAACAAAGATGTTTACTTCAACCTGGCACTGGAAGATGTGCTATTGCACGGAACAGATGCGGATATTCTGATGTTGTGGCAAAGCCGTTCTGCGGTGGTTTGCGGCAAACACCAAAACCTGTGCGGTGAAGCCAATTACAGATATTGTAAAAACCACAATATTGATCTGGCTCGGCGGCTCAGCGGTGGCGGAACCGTGTATCACGATGAAGGCAATGTGAATTTCACCTTCATTCAAAACCTCAAACCACACGAAGAGCTGAATATCAACTTCCGCAAATTCCTGGATCTAATGATGGACGTGCTGGGCAGCATGGGCGTATATACTACTTACAGTGGGCGAAATGACCTTTTGTTAAACGAACTTAAAATCAGCGGCAATGCCGAACACCTGCACCAGCAAAGCAGAAGGGTGCTGCACCACGGCACACTGCTTTTCTATAGTAAACTGGACACCTTGGGTGAAGCCCTGCACAGCCATGGAAACTACGAGAGCAAAGCCGTGAAAAGTGTGCGCAGCAAGGTTGGCAATATCAAACCCCATACAGCATTTGAGAATGTTCAGGATTTTATTGTAGCGCTGGCGGAAAGATTTATAGTAAAATTTGGCTACTTCCCTTCCATAATAACACCCGAAGAAACTGCAAAAGCACAGGAACTGCGTGCAAATAAATACGCCACCGATGCATGGATAGTGGGTTATTCGCCTGCCTACCGGGTGGAGAAAGAACTGCTTTTTAACAATAAGTCTGTGAAAATTGCCTTGTCGGTAAACAAAGGTATAATTGATACAGCCGCTATCATCGAAGGAAGCGCAGAAGGCCTGGATACAGCCGTTTCGGCACTTACAGGAAAACCATTCAATACAGAAACCGAGCAGCAATTCTTCACTTCGCTGAACTTACCTTACACGGAAGCAGTCCAATATTCTTTATTTTAACCATGAACAAAAAAGAACGCGTGGCTTTTATTGCCGATACCTTAGAGTGGTTGTTTCCGGAAACACCTGTTCCGCTCGACCACAGCGATGCTTACACCCTGCTGATTGCAGTTTTGCTGAGCGCACAGTGCACAGATGAACGCGTAAACCAGATTACACCGGCACTTTTTGCCAGGGCCAATAATCCTTATGATATGGTTAAGCTTAGTATTGAGGAAATCCGGGAAATCATCAAACCCTGTGGGTTGAGTCCGGCTAAAAGCAAGGCTATATGGGGTTTATCGGACATTCTCATTAACCAGCATAAAGGCGAGGTTCCTGAATCGTTTGAGGAGCTGGAAGCATTACCGGGGGTGGGACACAAAACAGCCAGCGTTGTGATGAGCCAGGCCTTCGGTCACCCTGCATTTCCGGTAGACACGCACATTCATAGGCTTGCGCAGCGCTGGAAACTTACCAATGGCAAAAATGTGGAGCAGACAGAAAAAGACCTGAAAAGGCTATTCCCTAAAGAAACCTGGAACAAACTACACCTGCAGATTATCTTTTTTGGACGCAAATATTGTCCGGCACGGGGCCACAAAGAAGAAGAATGCCCTATTTGCGGGCAGATTTGAGGGGATTACAACAACCTGTTCACCAGATCATCGTTGCTCATGCCTTCGGCTTCAGCCTTGTAGTTGCGCACCAGGCGGTGTCTGAGCACGTTTTTGGCCACAGCCTGTACATCTTCCCTGTCGGGTGAAAACTTACCGTTCATGAGCGCATGGCACTTGGCACCCAGTATCAGAAACTGGCCGGCACGGGGGCCAGCACCATAACTCACATATTCGTTTACCACGGCATCTGCCTGAGGCGTTCCCGGCCGGGTTTTGCGCACTAGCGAAACAGCATATTCAAACACCGCATCCGTAACCGGAACCTGCCTCACCAGTTGCTGGTATTCTAAAATTCTGTCTGCTCCCAGCACTTTCGCCGCGGCGGCTTCCTCAGCACCTGTAGTGCCTTTCAGAATCAGCATTTCCTCCTCATATCCCGGATATTCCAGGGAAATGTTGAACATAAAACGGTCCAATTGGGCTTCGGGTAAAGGATAAGTCCCTTCCTGCTCAATAGGGTTTTGCGTTGCCAGCACAAAAAATGGCTTTGGCAAAGCATGGTGCTGCCCGGCTACCGTAACATTGCGTTCCTGCATGGCTTCCAGCAATGCTGCCTGGGTCTTCGGCGGGGTACGGTTAATTTCGTCTGCCAATACAATATTGGCAAACAGAGGACCTTTCACGAAGTGAAATTTTCGGTCTTCGTCCAGAATTTCGTTGCCGGTAATATCGCCGGGCATCAAATCAGGTGTAAACTGTATACGGTTAAAATCAAGATCAAGGCTTTGTGCCACGGTTTTTACCAGCAGGGTCTTGGCCAGCCCGGGTACGCCCACCAGTAAGGCATGGCCATTGCAAAAAATAGCGGTCAGGACTGCATCTACAGCATGCTCCTGTCCCACAATTACTTTGGAAATTTCTCTTTTTATTTCCGCAACCGAAGCGGAAAATGATTCTGCCAGTTCTTTTTCGTTCATCAGTTTTGTGCCTCCCAGGCTTTCAAATCCGGACACTGAATCAGTTTGCTCTGCACGCGGATATAGGTGTCTTTTTTGGTTTTATCAACCCAGGTATCAATGGCTTTTTGCTTTTTACGGGCTTCTGCTTCCAGCTGAATACGGCCGTAGTCTTGAAGTAAATTGGCCTGGTGAGGAGCTGTAAAGGATTTAAGGTAAACCATGCGGTAAATCGCACGGCCATCCGGCGTGAAAGTCCTTGCAGGTTCAGAAAAGTCACCGAGCTTTAACTTGTCAACTATCAGCTTAATTTCCGGTGGTAGCTCATCAAAAATCATCTTTTGGCTTCCGGTGGTCTCGTCAGTAAAAAACCCGCAGTAACCCCTGTTACCTATATCGGCTGATGCGTAGCGCTTTACGGCGGTACACCAGTCTATTTTCTTTTCATAAAGCAAGTCATATGCAGAATCTATTCGTTGCTGGGTTGCTGTAAAATCCGAAGTAGTGTAGTCCGCGCGGATGAGAATATGTGAAGCAAGAACCCTTTCGCCCATGCGTTTGGCAACCTTCATCAGGTGAAAGCCAAACGGACTCTCAAAAACCGGGCTGATAGAATCCTGTTTAAGCTTAAAAGCCATGCGTTCAAACTCGGGTACCATTTCGCCACGCCCAAATTCGGGTAGCAGGCCGTTGTTTTCCTTTGAGCCCGGATCCTGGCTGTAAGTTTTGGCAAGTTTTTCAAAGCTCTCACCGGCCAATATGCGCATTCTAAGCATTTGCAATTGCTCACGGGCAAATTCTTTAGCCTCCTGCGAAACAGGGGGTTCTATAAGCAACTGAGCTACTTCTACCTCTGCAGGGATTATTGGCAGGCTATCCTTTTGGATATCATTGTAAAACTGCTTCACCTCCTGCGGACTGATTTTAACAGCGGATGTAATCTTGCTTTCCATCTCCTGCGCAAGAAGTTGCTCTTTCATTTTGGGGCGAATATCTTCCCTGTATTCAGATAGGGTTTTACCTAAATACCGCTCCAAATCCGCCTGACTGCCCACCTGTCTTTGAAAATAACGCAAACGGTTGTCAATTTCGGCATCAATACGCTCCTCTGACAAGGGCAATGAATCAATCTCAGCCTGATTCAGCATCAATTTACGAAGAATAAGTTTGCGCAGAACCATACAGGAAAGCTGCTGACTATCCTGAAAATTACCTGAGCGAGCTAGTTGCCCCATCTCGGTTTCATAATCACTGCGCAGCACTACTTTATCACCCACCACGGCCATTACACCATCCACATGCAAGGGCTGAGATTTAAGTCCTGCGGCGGTGAGCGCAAAAAGCACCGAAAAAAAACGCAGCATATTATGAAGGGTGATATTTCGCATTCTTCTTATTTACCAGCACTTTTCTCTTCCAGCATGCGCTTGCTGAAAGCTTCAAATACGGGCTGATTTACACTGTATGGATAGGCTTTTAACAAGTCCTTCAACCACTGATCTTCCAGAAATGTCTGGTAGTCATTGGCAGCAAGACCGCGGCATTCTTCCAGTTTTTTGGGGCCTGCGGGTAAAAATTGGTTAACTTTAACTACTACCCAGTTGGAGCCAATCTGTTTCAGATTATATATTTTTCCGGATTTTTCACGGTATTCAGGATTGCCAAATAAGTTAGCCAGAATCCGACCATCTGGGAACAGGAAAGTATCGGTACTTTCGTATTTGCCCATACGGTAATCCATGCTCACGGTGTTGGACCGTGTATATTTTCTGCGGATGCTGTCGGGTTGTATTCCTTTCTTCACCATTTTGGCCACAGCACCGGCCATTTTTTTGTCTGCACACAGGTATACTTCGCAATCAAAACGGTCGTTCCACTTATATTTTGTCCTATTTTCTTCATGAAATGCTTTCAGTCCGGTGGTATCTTCATTGGCTTTGTCCCACACCTTTTGCTGCATGCGTGCAAACATGAGAATACCTTCTTTAAACTCCTGATACAGGTGCTTAAACTCGGGAGATTTTTCTTCCAGGTGCTGATCCTGATAAATAACACATTTGCTTTTCACCCATTCCTTGAAGATTGAATTTACGAACTCCATGTTCGTGCCAGATACAGGTTGCATAGAAACCTCCAGGTGGCTGGCAAACTGACCGATGGTATATTTTTGGCCCCCCAATTCAAATAGAGACAAATTACGCAGTGGGGTTTTGGTGCTGTTGGGTTTAACATAAACACGACCTTTCTTTCCCTGGTTGGAAGCCGCAAACTCAGGTAAACTCTCGGCTTTAAATGTTCCTTTTACAAAATTGCTGTCGAGCAAGGCTATAAGTGCATTCATGTTTTCGGGCTGTTCTTTATAGCCATTCTCCTTTTTTACCTTTTCAACCAGCGCATCCACACTTTTCTGTGCCCTCTGGTTGTTTTGCACCTGATTTTTAAGGGTGGTTTTCATCATATCAAAGGTTCCAACGGGTCTAACTTCTATTTTCTGGATGATATGCCAGCCCAGAGAGGTTCGGAAAGGTTCGGAGTAATCGCCGATATTTTGGAGTTTAAAACCACGATCCACCAGCGACTGACGGTCGGGGTCACCAATAAACATGGTTACATTGATAAAATCCATTTCACCACCGGCACCATTACTGCGGCTATTAAAATCCTCGCTGAAATTGCGCGCCATATCGGCCACAGTCGATTCACCGGTTTTGATTTTCTGATAGATATCTTCAATCTTTCTTTTCTGGTTTTCTTCTGTTCCCTCCGGCGTCATACCCACACGAAGTAATATATGCCTGAGTTTAATATCGCCACGATTGGGACGTTTGTTGGTTGCTTTAAGAATATGATAACCAAAATCGGTTCTAAAAATGCCGGATATACTGCCCACAGGCGTGTTGTAAGCCATGCTCTCAAATGGATAAACTACTTGTAAAGCGGTCATGTAGCCCAGATTTCCACCATTATCGCGGGTTCCGGGATCGTCGGAGTTTTTGGCCTCTGCAGCAAACAATGAGGGGTCTGCTACAATACGGTCGTAAATTCCTTTTATTTTTTGCCATGCAACCAAGGTATCAGAAGGTTTGGCTTTGTTGTTGACAGCAATCAGGATATGAGAAACTTCAACCTCCTGAGACAGTCTTTCGTATGCCTCACGAATCAACCCATCGGTTACTTCACGGTCGTAAAGGTAACTGCGTGCCAACTGCTCACGAAACATATCCACTTCCTGCAGATAGCTCTTGGCGGTATCCATTCCCGCATCATGGGCATCCTGGATTTTGAGTTTAAATTTGATGTAGAGATCCAGATCCTCACGGATTTTCTCAGGCGTCATTTCCTGATTCACGATGTTCAGGTTTTTCTTGAAATAGCGTTCAAATTCATCTACGGTAACTTTTTTGTCGCCGGCATAATTAAATAAAACCGCATTGGCCGGCTGTGCCAAGGCCTGAAGGGCAAGTGTTACAACAGAAATTAAGGTGAGAAATCGTTTCATTGTATATGCATTTTTTACCACGAACTGCAAAAATACAAAGATTGGGCCACAATACCGCCCCGTGTTCAGGCGGTATGTCGACTATTAGCTAAATGTGGCAGAACTTTTACCCTGAGGCAGCCCGGCATCTGCTAAAACTGCTCCCGAAGCAGCACTAATAGGTGCCAATATCCAATCCAGTAATGGGAACCACGACACAATGTTGTATGCAACCCCAAAACCAAGCAGCGTTGGCATATTGGCACGCATATACCTGACACTTCGGGCCACACCCATCTTTTTGCGCTCTGCTACATAATCAAAGAAGTTAAATGCCATGAAATAGCTGTTTACAAGAAACAAAGCCAGAAAAACAAGTGGCGACAACAACGGCAAAAAGAAACTTATTACTCCACCCGATATCATAAGTAGGGTTTCCAGCAGCATGTTTCTTACTGCAATACCGGCGCCCCGCAAAGCATCCTTTAATATTTGCAAAAAGATGAACGGATATGAACTGCCTATCACCAAAGCTTCGGTTCGCTCTGAGATGTAGGCGAACAAAGGAGATAAAAGAATGATTACGATATATTTCATATACCGACTCATCACATACCACAACATAATTTTTACGACAATAACCACACCCAACTGTAGCCCTGTTTTAATTATTTCTTCCAATCCCCCTACTTTTTGGGTAGGAGATAAATCAAGACCCGTTTGTGATTCAATCCACTTGTAAAAATATGGTAACAGCCAATCGCTTATCTGCAAAGAGAGTCCCACAACCAGAAATAACCAAAGTATCAGAGGCACCAAATACCAGGCCCCAAACCGTGTAATGGAGAATGCCATTCCCCGGAAGAAAGCGGTAAAACCTGCGAAAAATGAACCCATCAGGCCAAAATTAATATAAACGACCTGTATTCCCCAAACGCAATGCAATAAAAATGGTTCTCGGAGAAGCCGGACCATATATGTAATTGCTGTCTCTGTTTTTTCCGATGTCAAAATCCTGCTGATAGGCGTTCAACAGGTTTCTTACGCCCAGCGAAAGGGTCCAATCGATACCATTTTTCAATGGTTTCAACTTAAAGTTAAGCGTGGTATTGATCTCCAGAAAGGGGCGTGAAACCACGATGCTGTCTCTGCTAAAATTCTCAGCACCACCAAAATGAGGTACGTACATAGATCCTGTATAAACCGCATCGAGAGAAACATTGATTTTATCGGTCAGTTCGGCCCAACCGTATACATACCCAAATGCATTCGGAGTGCGGGCAAACGCCCTGAGCGGATTTTGGCCGGAAATCAGCATTGCCGCAGTATCGTAGAGGCTTTGCTGTATCGTAAACGCAGACTGAATCTGTATTTTCTTTTGGTAATTGAATCTATATTCCGCCGAAACTCCCTGAACACGTGCTCCCTGTCCGTTGCGTTTTTCAAAAATTTCGCCAAAAGGATCATTCCCTGCATTTTCGAGCACAAAAGGATTGCGCAACCGGTTGTAAAACGCATCCAGGGTAAAACCCTGAATATGGTTTACCGTGGCTTTGTCGTGGTTCCACGACAGGTTGAAACTTCGCGATTGTTCTTCCCTCAGCAGTGGCGATAGCTGTACCCTGGAAACTCCGCCACCGGCAAAAGCAATATGCAGGTCATTGTCATGGGCCTGCGGCGCCCTGAAACCGGTGCCGTAACCCAATCTTATCTGAGAATTTTTACCCGATTTGTATAAAACACCCAAACGTGGACTCCACACCGGATTGTCTATCCAGTTGTGCTTATCCGCCCTGATACCGGACAAAATACTGAGCAGCGCATGTGGCTTCCAAACATGTTGCACAAAGGCGCTCGGATTTACAATATGCTGCTTTATACGGTAGCTGTAGGCCGGAATTTCATCCCTGATAAATTCATCTATCCATTCCAGCCCCAATGTTAGCGTATGCTTTATAAGACCGTTTCCCTGAAACCGGCGGTTGAATTGAACACCGCCCTGTAAAAAACCAATCTTGGCTTCTCCATTGGGGGGATTGGCAATGTAATTTTGAATATCTGCCAAAGAATCCGGGAATACACCGGTGAAATGGCTGCGTGAAGTTTGCTGAAATGCCGCGTAGATCGTTGCATCCGAAAATCCGTTAATGGAACGCAAACGGTAATCCGCATTACCCAGTGAAATTCGGTGTTCGCGTGACTCGGCCTGCAAGGCCTCAGTGATAGGCTTCCCGGTTATTTCACCCCCGTATCGTTTTTCGCCAATGCGATTCAATGATACTGCTAACTTTTGTCTGGGATTGGGGTCATAAGATATGTTTAGGCTCGCATTTAGGTTTTCCAGACTGGGCAACTCTGTGTAGCCGTCTTGATTGGCATCAAACGCCTGTCTGTTTCTGGATCCTAACGTAAAGTAACCGCCCAATTTTTTGTTTTCTGATACCCAGCCACTGCTCATGGTATTAATAAGATCCATTGCACTTGAACCTATATTCTGCAACCGGGTTGATACTTCCCATTCATTCTGAGTTGGTTTTCGGGTAAACACATTTACCGTTCCTGAGATGGCACTCATGCCGTACAACGAGGAACCACCGCCCCTCACTACTTCAATTTTCTCAATCATGGCAGCAGGAAGCTGCTCAAGCCCATACATGCCGGTTAAAGAGCCAAATAAAGGTCTGCCATTTATTAGAATCTGAGAATAGCCTCCGGGCAGTCCGTTGATGCGAAGCTGGCTGTAGTTGCAGGTTTGGCAGTTGGTCTCCACCCTCAGACCAGTCTGAAACTTCAAACCGTCATACAAATTGCATGCCTGCAATCGAGAAAGGGTTTGACCGCTGACCACCGTTACCGCCACAGGGCTTTCAGATTTACGGGTTTCGATACGTGTTCCGGTAAGCACTACTTCAGACAAATCCATTACAGAATCGGTCTGGGCTATACCTCTGCCGGCTGACAACAGCCAAAATCCAATGCTTAAAATGAATTTAGCCGATGTCTGCATGTTATTATAATCAGTTTATGGATTCATTGATGGCATTCCACAGCACATCGCGCAGTTCTACCAACCCCTGCTCAGCCACTGATGAGAAAAACAAAGGTTGCACATCTGAAAATTCCCGGCTGATAGCCGCTTTCAACTCATCATCCAGCATGTCGCTTTTGCTGATGGCCACAATGTGGCGTTTGTGCAGCATTTCCGGATTGAACTCACTCAACTCATGAAGCAGGGTTTCGTATTCTTTTTTATGGTCGGGGCTTTCAGTGGGAATTAGAAACAGCAACACAGCATTTCTCTCTATGTGCTTTAAAAACCTGTGCCCAAGTCCTTTTCCTTCGTGAGCACCTTCAATAATGCCGGGAATATCGGCAATGACGAAACTGCGAAAATCGCGGTATTTTACCACGCCCAGGTTGGGAACCAATGTGGTGAAAGGATAATCGGCAATTTCAGGTTTGGCGGCCGTCATTACACTCAGCAGGGTGCTTTTGCCGGCATTGGGAAAACCTACAAGCCCTACATCTGCCAACACCTTCAGTTCCAGAATCATCCACTTTTCAATGGCCGGCTCACCGGGTTGTGCATACATGGGTGTTTGATTGGTACTGCTGGTGAAATGACTGTTTCCTAGCCCACCACGTCCTCCCGGAACCAGCACTTTTTTTTCACCATCCTCGGTTATTTCAAACAAGAATTCACCAGTTTCTGCATCACGGGCCACTGTTCCCAGAGGGACTTCCAAAATCTCCGATTTTCCGCTTGCCCCGGTTTTATTATTTTCACCTCCGGGCACGCCATCTGCGGCCATGATATGCTTTCTGTATTTCAGATGGAGCAGTGTCCAAAGTTGTTTGTTGCCTAACAATATAATATCTCCACCCTTACCACCATCACCGCCATCAGGACCGCCTTTGGGATTTCCCTTGGCACGGTGAAAGTGGTGACTTCCGGCGCCGCCTTTGCCGCTTTTACAGCAAATCTTCACATAATCTATAAAATTGGTTTCAGCCATGCCTGATGCAAAGGTACGAAAAGTGGCAGCAGGTTTTGCCCAAACGGCGGGGAATACGGGCTTAATCGTTAATTTCGCGCAGTAAATCATGGCACAGTACCCATTCAGCGAAATTGAAAAAAAGTGGCAGACAAGGTGGGCTGAATCAGCCCTCTACAAGGTTACAGAAGACCCTCAGAAGCCAAAATACTACGTGCTGGATATGTTTCCATACCCCAGTGGTGCAGGATTGCACGTAGGGCATCCCCTGGGTTATATAGCCAGCGATATTATGAGCCGTTACAAGCGACTGAAAGGATTTAACGTGCTGCATCCCATGGGTTACGATGCCTTTGGTTTGCCTGCAGAGCAATATGCCATTCAAACCGGACAGCACCCGGCTAAAACCACGGCTGCCAATATTGAAACCTTCCGCCGTCAGCTGGACCTGATGGGATTCAGCTACGACTGGAGCCGGGAGGTGAGAACCTGCGAACCTGAATATTACCGCTGGACACAATGGATTTTTGGTCAGTTCTTTAATCACTGGTACGATAAACAAACCGATAAAGCCCGTTCAATAGCCGAACTGGACCATCATTTCAGTCTTCACGGAACCTCCGGAATTCATGCAGCTTGCACAGAATCTATGCAATTCACGACCGCAGAGTGGAACGTGCTGAGCCCAAAAATGAAATCGGATGTACTGAACAACTACCGCCTGGCCTTCATCGATTTTACCACCGTAAACTGGTGCCAGGAGCTGGGTTGTGTGCTCGCCAATGAGGAAGTAGTTAATCATCCTGAAAAAGGACCTGTGAGTGAACGCGGCGGATATCCGGTGGTTCGCAAAAAAATGAAGCAGTGGTCGCTGCGCATCACAGCCTACGCCGATCGACTGCTCAAAGGGCTTTATTCGCTGGACTGGAGCGACAGTATCAAAGAGATTCAGCGCAACTGGATTGGAAGAAGCGAAGGAGCGGAGATACAGTTTACAGTTGATGGTTTACAGTCTATAGTTGGCCAACAGCATGCAATAGAGGTGTTCACTACCCGGCCGGATACGCTTTTTGGGGCAACCTTTCTGGTGCTCGCTCCCGAGTATGAGGGTTTGTATAATCTATGCACCGTCGAGCAGCGGGAGGCCGTTAAATCGTATTCTGAAGCTGCCAAAAACCGCAGCGAGATTGACCGCATGGCCGATACCCGCAAAACTGGCATTTTCACCGGTGCCTATGCCAATCATCCCTTTACGGGTAAACCCATTCCCGTATGGGTTAGTGACTACGTTCTGGCCGGATATGGCACCGGTGCCATCATGGCTGTTCCTGCCCATGACGAAAGGGATTTTGAGTTTGCCAAAGCATTCAACTTGCCTGTTACACCAGTGATAAAACCGTCAGATGAAAACCTGCCAGAGCCATTAACCGAGGCATTTTCAGCCAAAGAGGGAGTGTGTTTCAACAGCGATTTTTTGAATGGTTTAAGCGTAAAGGAAGCGATTCAAAAAGCCATTGAAAAAGTTGAAAATGAAGGACTTGGTAAACGCAAAGTTAACTATAAACTGCGCGAAGCAGGCTTTGGAAGGCAGCGCTACTGGGGCGAACCCTTTCCCATTGTTTTTGATAATGAGCAAGTTCCCCATCTAATAAATGAACTACCCGTAGAACTTCCAAAAGTAGAAAGCTACAAACCCACCGGAACCGGTGAAAGCCCGCTGGCAGGGGTGAAGGAATGGGTGGAAACCCATCAAGGTCGTCGCGAAACCGACACTATGCCCGGATGGGCCGGCAGCAGCTGGTATTTCCTCCGATACATGGATCCTGGCAACAAGGAAACTTTTGCGGGTCAAACTGCCCTTGATTACTGGAAACAGGTAGATTTATATGTAGGTGGCAGCGAACATGCTACAGGTCATCTGCTCTATAGCCGTTTCTGGACCAAATTTCTATTTGACCTCGGTTACCTGTCCGTAGACGAACCATTCAATAAACTCGTCAATCAGGGTATGATTATGGGTGAAGACGGGCAGAAAATGAGCAAGCGCTGGGGCAATGTTGTAAACCCGGATGATGTTTGCGCCCAATATGGTGCCGACACCCTGCGCATGTATGAGATGTTCCTGGGGCCGCTTACCGATAGCAAACCATGGAACACCAACGGCATTGAAGGGGTTAGCCGATTCCTTAGTAAATTCTGGCGTTTGTTTGAACAGGAGGAAGTATTTTCCCTTTCGAATGAAATACCTTCGAAAGATGAACTGAAGATTCTGCACAAAACCATAAAGAAAATAACGGGCGATATTGAACAAATGAGCTTCAATACAGCTGTGAGTGCCTTTATGGTCGCTACAAACGAACTGGGAGCTTTACAATGCAAAAAGAGGGCGGTTTTAGAGCCGTTAATCATCCTTATTGCACCATTTGCGCCTCATATAGCTGAAGAGCTTTGGCAAAAGTGCGGCCACAACGAAAGCATTCACCTGGATAAATGGCCAGCTTGGGATGAACAATATCTGGTTGAAACACATTTTGAATACCCCATATCCATCAATGGTAAAACAAGAACCACCATTGCTTTTGATCTAAATGCTGATGCAGGTGAAATAGAAGCTACAGTTCTTGCTGATGAAACCGTTCAGCGCTGGATGGATGGCAAACCGCTTAAGAAATTCATACTGGTCAAAGGCCGCATCATCAACGTGGTTGTATAATTTAAAACCTGAATAAAAAAGAAAAGGGGGCTTCATGGAAGCCCCCTTTTTCGTATGATTTGACCCTGATTATTTCAGGATTTTAACCATTTTCTCGGTGTGCATGGTCTGTCCATCACCTTTCACAACCACGGTGTAAGTTCCTTCAGACAGGTTGCCTGTATTCACTTTCAGGGTATTGTTGCCTGAGAGTTTACCTGCATTCTGCTGGGCCACCAGACGACCGGCCTGATCATAAACACTCAGTGTTACCTGTGTGGTTTTTGGTATGTTCATGTTCACGGCAAACTCAGCGTTGAATGGGTTTGGCTGTATGGTTACACTACCAGAATACTGCGTGCCTTTAACCTTAACCGGATAAAGCGTCAAACCGATGCCAAACTGACCCATTATGTTGATGCCATTACGCTGTACATAGCCGGATGAAACGGTTCCTGCAATGTAGGTTGAGTTGGTTGCAGGTTTCACCCAGTCAGTAGCCAGTGTGCTGGAAGCAGGTCTGTTGAGTATAGAGAAGCTGTTATCTACCAATCCGGTTGTAAATGTGGCCTGGTTGTGGAACCACAATTTTAGGTCAAAATTACCGGAAGTAATTCCACCATTGGGTTCAAGGTACCAAACACCACCGTTACTTACACTGCCGTAAGGGTTTGAAGTGGCTGTTTCAACTACATTAAGGCCCACATCGTTACCTGGCTTGGGTCTGAAATGAGCGAGTACTGAAGATACACCGGCCACATTGTGGTTGATAAACTCGGCGTTGTTGCCTTCTGCAATGCTACCTACAGGGAAGTGATATGTGCTATCTACAGCCTTGATGCTGCGTCGCAGGTTACCTGCAATCCAACCGCTGCGGAAGTTATTGTTTCCACCGATAGTAATTACCGCATTGGCATTGTCATTGGTCACATTCACTTCGTAAGATCCCGTAATCACAGAACCATTACCCAGCACAAGTGTACCGTTAACAGTTACATTGCCATTGAGGGTAACCTCACCAGGCAGGTTTATTTCCAGATCACGGGTTGTGAAACCATCAGCGGTTACAGCGCCACCCGAACGGAAGGCAACCACACCGGCTGATGTAAAGGTTCCGGACTTGGTAAATGATCCGTTAAGGCTCAGGTTACCTGAAGAGGTAATGCTAAGATCTGCACCGCCATTAATAGTCAGGTTACGTGCTGCAGCAGTTGCAGTAATCACAGGCTGATTGGGTGTACCTGATGGTATTACCACATCCGTAGTAGCCGTTGGAATTCCGCCACACCAGTTGTCACTTTCATGCCAGCTGCTGTTTTTCACACCCACCCATGTTCCGACAGGTGAATTCAGGATATTGATTGTCTTGGTTACAGAAGCACTGTTGAAGCAACGGTTTTCTGTTCTCAGTTCAATATCGCTGGTTGTGCTAAGGGTTACGGTTATTGAGTCACCGGTACCAATGGCCGTGAGTACGCCACCGTTGTTTATATACCACTTGCGGGATTCACCGTTGAGCAATGCAGGTCCGTTGGCATACAGTTTAACCGGAGTACCTGAGCATGCTTGGTTGTAATTGGCTGTAATAGCTACAGGAGCCGCCGGGGTGTGAATTACATCCACACGTACAGATGCACATCCTGTGATTCCGCATGGACCTTCTGACCTCACAAAGTAAGTAGTGGTGTCGGTAGGAGATACAGATATGCTGGCTCCGGTTCCTACAGGAGTACCTCCGCAAGAGCCGCTATACCATGTCCAGCTTGCATCAGTACCCTGAACACCGCCACTTACAGAAAGTGTAGTGCTCTGGCCTTTGCAAATATTGGTGGTGCCGACAATGGCAGATGGAGCTGCCGGTGCTTGGCGCACGGTCATAGTAAATGATGCGCAGGCAGTTTGATTGCATCCACCAATACCCTTTATATAGAACACATGAGTTCCAACACCAAGTGCCAATGGCGTGAGAACAATACTATCGCCTGAAACCATACCAACCTGACCTGGACTACCTGAGCAAGCTACACGACTCCATGTCCATGAACCTCCAGGACTCAATGAGCCTCCGACACGTTTAAGTGTGAAGGGTGTATTGCCCGGACATACAGACAGCGGTCCTGAAATTGCGGTGGCAGGTTTGCTGCTATCAATAACGGTGAAGGTAATCGCAGCACATGGTGTAGTGTTGCAAGGTCCTTCAGCCCTTACATAGTAGGTATAAGAACCTGGGGCTGTTGGGGTAACGGTCAGACTTGGGCCTGTAGCTAATATAGTGCCTCCGCAGGTAGAGAACCATTTCCAGTTGGCCCTGTAACCCAAACGACCTCCATTGACTGTAAGGGTGCGTTTGTTGCCCAAACAGGTTGTAGAGAATTCATTGCTGTTAGACGCACGCACGCTGCTGTCAACAACAACAACTTTCTTAATTACGCAGGCAGTAGTATTACATATACCATCAGCTTTCAGATAGAAGTAGTGTTCGCCACTGCCCATCTTAACTGATATATTATTGCCATTTCCAACCCATGGAACCCCACTGCCACCACAAGCATTGCGATACCAGTTCCAGGTTGCGCCTGTACCTGTGATACCACCATTTCTGAAAAGATTAATGGCAACGCCTTCACATACAGTATCAGGACCATTGATGGACAGCGCTTTACCGGAGGTGTCGCGCATGGTAACGGTGAAGCTTCGGCAAATGGTATTATTACAGATTCCCTCGGCTCTTACAAAATAGGTGTATGTACCGGCAGTTGCAGGACTTACAGTAAGTGTGGTTACACCTGTTGCTACCGCAGTACCTCCACATGAACCTAAATACCATTTCCAGGTTGCACCTGTGCCCAGGTAACCACCAGTCATTGCCAACGTAGTTTGCTGACCCTGACAAAGTGTTGATGTACCGGTTATGGCCGAAGGAGCCACTGATGTATCGCGCACCGTAAAGGTAAAGCTTCTGCAAATGGTTGTATTACAAGTACCTTCTGCACGCACAAAGTATGTGTAAGTGCCAGCTACAGTCGGATTCAGAACAAAGGTAGGTCCTGTATTGGCAACAGTTGTGAAACCACAGCTGCCCAGGTACCATTTCCAGCTGCCGCCGGTTCCAAGTGAACCGCCATTTACAGACAAGGTTGTGGTTTGACCAACGCACAGGGTTGACAAAGTACCGCTAACACTGGTTGCAGGTACCGAAGTATCCCTAACTGTCAACTGGAATGATTGACAGATGGTATTGTTACACAATCCTTCAGCACGTGCAAAGTATGTGTATGTGCCTGGCGAAGGGGTTACTGTTATGGTAACACCGGTTCCTACCGCTGTTCCACCGCAGGTGCCTTCATACCATTTCCAGCTGGCGCCTGTACCCAAACTACCACCGATTAGTGTAAGCACTGAGCTTTGACCGCGGCAAATGGTTGATGTACCTATAATTGATGTGGCAGGTGTTGATGTATCCCGTACTGTGATGCTGATGCTTCTGCAGATGGTTGTATTACAAGTACCTTCGGCACGAACATAATAGGTGTAAGAACCTGGAGCCAAATTGGTAAGTGTAAGGCTGCTGCCGGTTCCTGAGAAGGATCCCAGGCAACTTCCCTGATACCATTTCCACGATGCTCCATGACCCAATGAACCACCTACAACACTTAGGATAGTGCTCTGGCCTTTGCAGAGGGTTGTTGTTCCGCTAACGCTAGTTGCAGGTACTGAAGTATCTCTAACTGTCAAACTAACACTTAAGCAGGCTGAGTTTCCGCAGTTGCCTTCAGCACGAACGTAATAAGTATAAGTTCCTGCAATCGTTGGGGTTACAGTCAGTGTAGTTCCTGTACCCGCACTGCCAACACCACAACTGCTGTTGTACCACTTCCACGAAGCGCCTGTTCCCAGTGTGCCACCAATAAGGGTGAAGGTGTTGCTTTGTCCACGGCAAATGGTAGTATTACCACTGATGAACAAGCCCGGTACCGAAGTATCCTGAACGGTTACATTTACGCTGCGGCAAATGGTATTGTTGCATGAACTTTCTGCGCGCACAAAATAGGTTGTATTGGATGAAGGGCTTACAGAAATACTGCTGCCCGTTCCGATGGGTGTTCCACCGCATGAGCCACTGTACCATTTCCAGCTGGCTGCGTTTCCAAGATAGCCTCCATTTACACTTAAGGTAGTAGATGAGCCTTTACAAACAGTCGAGGTGCCGGTTATTGAAGTGGCCGGTTTAGAAGTATCACGTACTGTAACTATAACACTCTTGCAAGGTGAGTTTTTACATGTACCTTCTGCACGAACAAAGTAGGTTGTGGTTGTAGCAGGCGAAACCGCAAGGCTACTGCCTGTTCCAACGGATGTACCACCACATGAACCGCTGTACCATTTCCAAGAAGCTCCCGATGCAAGGCTGCCACCATTGGTGATCAGGGTAGTTGAGGTTCCCTGGCAGATGGTTGTAGTTCCTGAAATGCTTACAACGGGTTGTGAAGTATCCCTCACAGTAAGTACCACTGTTTTACAGATAGTATTACCACAAGTAGCTTCAGCACGCACATAATAAGTGGTTGCACCTAGTGTTCCCGGACTAACAGAAATGCTGGATCCGGTTCCGGCAGAAGCTACCCCACAGGCAGTAGTATACCACTTCCAGGAACCATTTGAGCCTGTCTGACCGCCACTCACAGATAATGTGGACGTTTCCCCAACACAAATGGTAGCAGGTGAAGCTGTTACTGATGAAGGTGCTATACCTGTATCATTAATGGTAATTGTTTTAGAAATACATACTGTGCTATTACAGCCACCCGTTGCTTTCAGGTAAATAGTATGTGTTCCCGTTCCAAGCGAAGCTGTGGTTAATGACAGTGAATCACCGGAGCCAAGTCCTACCTGTCCTGAGCTGCCAAGACAGGCAACACGGGTCCACGTCCAGGTAGCTCCCTGGCTAAGATTTCCGCCTACAGGTTTAAATACCATAGGTGTGCTGCGCTGACAAATTGCTGTTGGTCCTGAGATGCTGGTTGCGGTCTTGCTTGAATCCTGAACTTTGAATTTATGAACTGCACATACTGTTGTATTGCAATATCCTTCTGCCCTTCTGTAGAATGTGTATACGCCGGGAGAAGCCGGGGTAACTGTTAATGTATTGCCTGAACCCATTAAGGTTCCACCACAGGAGCCACTGTACCATTTCCAAGCTGTTGCACCAAATCCCAAAGTACCGGTACTTGCATTCATTGTTACAGGTTTTGCCAAACAGAACAATCCGGCCATACTATCATTATTGGGTCTTACACTGGTATCTCGGATATAAACATTTTTTATAGCACATTTAGGCTGATTACATAAACCACCGGTTGCAGTCAGATAAATGTAATTCCAGCCATTGCTTAACTGAATTGAAATAGAATCACCTGAACCCAGCCAAGGAATTCCAGTTGTTGCACAACCATCTCTGTACCAATTCCATGTTGATCCTGGACTTAATTTGCCACCAACACGTTTGAGTTTAACTTTAACACCTTGACAGCCTGAATCAATGGAGGATATAGAAGTTGCAGGTATTGCTGTATCACGAACAGTTATGGTTACAGATTTACAAAGGGTTGTATTACAAGTTCCCTCTGCCCTGCCGTAAACGGTAACCGTGCCGGCTACAGGAGGGCCCCATGTTAATGGAGACCCCGTTCCGATGGAGGTACCGCCACAAGAACCACTGTACCATTTCCAGCTGGCAGCATGACCCAAACTTCCGCCATTGGCTGTCAAGGTTATGGTTTGTCCCAGGCAGATGGTTGATACACTGGTCGAAACTGTTGAGGCCGGGATGCTCGTATCTCTTACAGTTAAGGTAAAGGATTTACATACCGTATTATTACAAGTACCTTCAGCACGCAGATAATAAGTATATGTACCTGCTGATGCCGGTGAGGCCACGTAGCTGGTACCAGTTGCAATAGAAGATCCTCCACAGCTGCCCAAATACCATTTCCAGCTAGCACCTGCACCCAGTTTACCGCCGCTGAAAGTGAGCGTGCTGCTCTGGCCCAGGCAAATCGTGGAGGTGCCACTTATGCTTGTAGCAGGTACTGAGGTATCACTGATGGTTAATGTTGTGCTCACACAATTAGTAGCATTGCATCCATTGGTTCCTTTGACAAAAATTGTATGCGTTCCAACGCCGAGGGCTGCAGTAGTCAATACGAGTGAATCACCCGATCCAAGACCGACCTGTCCTGCCCCTCCGGTACAAGCCACTCGGCTCCATGTCCATGAACCCGGCGAGCTAATATTTCCTCCCACGGGTTTATAAATCAATGAGGCTGATCGCTCACATACAGCTGTTGGGCCGCTAATGGAAGTAGCGGGTTTGCTGGTATCCTGAACCCTAAACTTATACACTGCACAAACCGTGGTATTACAGGTGCCTTCAGCTCTTCTGTAATAGGTGTAGACTCCAGGAGATGTTGGTGTGACAGTTAATGTATTGCCCGTTCCTACAAGGGTTCCACCGCATGATCCGCTGTACCATTTCCATGCTGTTGCACCAAATCCCAAAGTACCGGTATTTGCATACATTGTTACTGGTTTAGCGATGCAAAGCAAACCAGTCAAGCTGTCATTGCTGGGCCTAACGCTGGAATCGCGTATAAATATGTTTTTGGTTATGCAAACAGTATTGTTGCATTGTCCTTCGGCTCTTAGGTAAATTGTGTTGAGGCCAAGGTTACAAAAAACATTGATTGAATCACCGTTACCCAACGCAGGGGTACCTGAGCCGCCGCACGCATTCCGATACCAACTCCATTGTGCACTTGTGCCCAATGTTCCACCGGATCTCTTGAACTTCACTTTAACCCCCAAACAACCACTATCTGCCGAAACAATAGAAGTTGCAGGCAGGCTGGAATCTCCGACAATTACCGTATATGAAGCACAAACGGTATTCCCACAACCATCCTCCGCACGAACATAGTAGTATGTGGTTGATGTTGGTGAAACCGATATGGAAGAGCCTGTGCCGATGGATGTACCGGCACCACAACCACCTGAGTACCATTTGAAGCTGCCACCGCCGGGAAGGCTGCCGCCCACCTGGGTTAAGGTTGTTGAATTGCCTGATTTTAAGCAACCGGCAACTGAAGAAGTAACGCCGGTAGGTGCTGTTGCACACTGGGCATTGAGTTCAATTGCACCAAGGCTGATAATGATTCCTAAGGCAAATCTCTTGATAGAGCTGTAAGCGTTTTTCATCTAATGAAAGTCAATTTGGTTGTAAAAATGGCCCAAATTTTCTTAATAACCAAATTTTATGTGTGAAATGTTGTGGATAAATAGGTTAACCCCATGATTCGAAGCATGATATTTGTGCAGTATTGCAACTAAAATTCAAGATTTAAACTAATTTTTAAATCCATTAATCATTTGATAAAAAATTATTTTTAAAAATTAATATAAAAATAAAATCCGCTCCGGGCGGTTTTATAGGTTTATTTTTGAAATTAAATGTTATAATATTTTGGCCATAAAAAGTATGTATTCTGAACGCAATTTGTTAAATATTTTTTGAAAAGTTTGTATGCCGTCTTTCAGTCGAAAATTTTCTTCCAACTTTATGTGCTCCACCGCAACGCTGTCTTCTTTCACATTTTCAGCAATGCGCAATTCATCTTCGTGAATATCATGCCGCAAAGCATCCAAAATCTCTTTTTGGCGAATAAACGGATTCTGAAAATGCTCTACCTGCAACAGTATGTCCTTTCTAGTGTTGGCTTTGGCAATTTCCTGCAGGCGGTTTTCAAATGATAAAATCTCATCGCGGGTTAAATCCATTACCGAATTCCATTCGGAATGCAAATGGTGGATTTCGTGTATATAAAGTGTATTGGTCATAGCTGAACAAAGCTATGCAGAACCATGGCCATTAAAAGTGACGAAAGTCTTGTAATGCTTATACTGCAAAGCTTTCACCGCAACCACAGGTGCGGGAAGCATTGGGATTGATGAAGTTAAATCCCTTGCCGTTCAAACCATCGCTGAAATCCAACTCTGTACCGCAGAGGTACAGAAAGCTCTTCATGTCGCAAACCACCTTCAGGTTGTCATCGCCAAAAACCATATCACCGGCCTGCGATTCGTTGTCAAAATCAAGCTGATAGGTGAGCCCTGAACAGCCACCGCCCTTTACGCCCACTCGCACAAAATACTCAGGGGCACTGATACCGGCTTCCTGCATCAAAGTATGTACCTTGCTGCGGGCTTTGTCGGTGATGGTGATATCCGCGGTATCGGTGAGCATGGTGGTTTAGTGATGCGATTTTTCCTCTGCAATGAGCTCCAGGCCTTGCTTTACGCGGTAATCATTAATGGCAGCGCGGATAGCATCTTCAGCCAGCACTGAGCAGTGGATTTTTACGGGTGGCAAAGCAAGTTCTTCCACGATATCCATGTTATCTATGGTGAGTGCCTGGTCTACCGATTTGCCTTTCAACCACTCAGTAGCCAAAGAGGATGAAGCAATTGCAGAACCACAGCCAAACGTTTTGAAACGGGCATCTTCAATCACGCCGGTCTCCGGATTTACCTGAATCTGCAAACGCATTACATCACCACACTCGGGTGCGCCTACCAAACCTGTTCCTACATTG